>JACMKN010000302.1 GCA_014380135.1 Deltaproteobacteria bacterium | reverse complement strand
GCCAGGGCCTTCACGCTGGCGGTCTGTTTCTTGCCAAGCTCCTCAAAGCTTTTCAGCTTGCCGTTGAATCTGGCTGCCTGAAATTTCAAGTTGCTGCTGCTTTCTGATATGTAACTTTTTTCTTTGGGATCGACGTCCTTCCTGAACAGCCCCTTTGCCTTGTTCCAGTATGCATCGGTGTTGCTCATGTAATGGCTGAGGCTTTCAAGAAATGAAAGTGCGCCGGACGAGAGGTCGGCTACCGTCGCCAGTTTGATTTGAGCGTCGTTCATATCTTTCAGCAGATGGTTGTCTGCGTAGACTGACGCATCGGCCACGGCTTTACGGTCAATTGGTTTGGCCGGATCTATTGCTTCGACCATCGCGATAAATTTTTGTGAAGTGCTCAGGTAGCTGCAAATGGACTGTGAGGCGTTGTTCAGAGCCAATGTGAACTGTGACACGAATTTGGTGAAAATCGAGGCCTGTCCCGCATATGGGATCGGAAGCACTCTGGCGATGACCGCGGCGTAGGATCCGGCCTGGATATATTTGTTATATCCTGCCAGATTCGAGCTCATCCAGGTAACGAACCCCTGGAAATCGGCCGTTGTCTGGCGCTGAAGTCTGACTTCGGCGGCTATCTCTTTTAATCGTTTTACTTTCTTTTGTTTAAGTTGTTCGGGAGTAATGCCGCGCTGAAGTTCAAGTTCCAGAATACGGGTGCTCAGGGTGAAATTCTGCTGCTGGAGATCGATAACCTGCTCTTCCGAGGGTGTCATGGGTCCGCAGGCATCCTCGGCAGCGAAAGTACGTGGGGCAACTAACATTAATAGAACGGATATGGAAAGAAACGAGCGGATAAATGGTGACGGCATTGTTGTTTATTCCTTTAAAAATATAAATTTAAATTTATCTGTATAACGCCGTAAGTCTCTAATAGCAATAAATAAATCCTTTTTTTTTGTTCTGTTGATTGCTTTTGGCTGCGGGCTGTAATACGATTAGCCCAAGTTGGTACATTTTGAGGGAGAATAATTATGTCGTCACCCTGGCGATTTCATCTGTCTTTGGTACAAAAATTGATTCTCAGTTTTGCACTTTCAGGAATGTGCTTGATGGCAGGTCTGTTGTATGCCATCAACGGTCTTGGTGCAATGCACAGAATGGAACAGGAAATCGCCGACAAGGATCTCAAGGCTGCTACAATAACAATCAGACTGCACGAACTGATGGTGGCACAGGAACGTATGGCGGGGCGTTTCAGAATTTTGAAGCTTCCGGAATACTGGACGATCCACAATCAGAAGGCAGACGATTTCCGCAGGGAAGTGATCAATCTGAAGGCCGTTCACAATGATCCTGTTATTGCGGCCCTGGAAGCTGACTTTGCCAGATATTCTGTTTTGACAGGGCTTCTGTTTGCAGGGGAGTCGACCGATTCAAAAGAGATGAAAAATAAAATGGAGGCCGTTTTTAAACATATCGACATCATCAGCGAGAATCAGCGTCTTGACCTGTTACGCAAGCTGGCTCTGTCTGATATACAGGAGAAGCATACGGTGGCCTGGTCGCTTGGTTTGGCTTTTTCCGGAGTGGTTTTTTCATTTATGATCGCCGGCTGGATGGTCTATACTTTTGCCAGCTCGATAGGAAAACTGCAGCACGCTACCCATCGGATAGCTTCCGGAGATTTTGATCACGATCCCTGCATTTCATCCGGAGACGAAATCGGATCTTTATCACAGGATTTCAGGCGGATGGCCATCAGGCTCAAGGAGCTCGAACAGATCAGTCTGGATGCCAGTCCGTTGACCAGATTGCCCGGAAATATCGCTATCGAGCGCGATATCAACCGGCGTCTGCGTGACAAGGCAACTTTTGCGATGTGTTATATAGATCTGGATAATTTCAAATCTTACAATGACCGTTATGGTTACATCAAAGCCAGTGAAGTTCTGAAAGAAGTCGGCAAGCTCATTTATGAAGAGGTCAAGGCCCTGGGCAATCCGGATGCTTTTGTGGGTCACATCGGAGGTGATGACTTCGTTGTGATCATACGTGCGGATTGGGCGGAGGCGGCCTGCCAGGCCATTGTGAGACGCATCGATGCATTGGTTCCCCTGTATTATTCCGAGGAGGACCAACGTGCCGGTGCGATCGAGGGCGTTGACCGCTATGGTGTTCAGCGTTCATTTCCGCTGATTTCGGTATCAATTGCTGCTCTGGTTTGTAAGCCGGGCGATTATGTCCATGCTGCGGAAATTGCCACTGCGGCTGCTGCGGTCAAGGATCAGGTCAAGGAGTCGGCAGGTAGCAATTATGTGATCGTCTGGGAGGCGGTAAGCAATGAAGTATGAGCAATTTGCTGTTTTTCTGGTGTTTCTGATGACAGCCCTGCTGTCAGGCGGCTGTGCAACTGATGCAGGCAAGAGCCTGCCGCCGCCGCCGCCGCCGACGACTACGACTACGACGACGACGAGGGAAGTGCCCGAGGCGGAGCGCTACTTTTCCGCCGCCCTGCATTTTATGCGGACAGGCAATGAGTCTGGCGCACGTGAACAGTTGGAGCGCATTGTTGGTCTGTCTGCACTGGTCGGAGTTACTGATGAGGCGCTGTTTCGTCTGGCGATATTGAATCTGCGGGATGAGTACGGCAGGGGCGAAACCCGTGCCAGGAAATTACTGGAGCGGCTGGTGACTGAATTTCCGGACAGCAGCTGGTCCAGTCAGGCAGCGCCCCTGTTGGTGTATATTCAGGAAACTGCCACTTTGCGGGCACGCACGCGTGCGCTGAAGAGCCTGCGAAACCAGAATCTGACGCTCGGTCGCGACAACAAGGAGCTTCGCCAGAGTATTGAGCGTCTGAAAGATCTTGACCTGGAGCTGGAGCAGAAGATCAGGAGATAACAAACCGTTTATTTCCGTTTATCTCCCTGCTGGTATTCCGCCATGAACTTCACTTTGTAATCCATAAACCTACCATCCCCGATTGCCTGGCGTATTTCGGTCATCATCGCCAGGTAGAAGTGGACGTTGTGTATGGCGGACAATACCGCCGAGAGTACCTCGTTTGATACGAAAAGGTGATGGAGGTAGGCCCGGCTGAAGTTTTGGCAGGTGTAGCAGTTGCAGCTGGGATCGATTGGAAAAAAGTCACGCTTGTAGTTTTTATTGGTCAGACGGATCCTGCCGCGCCGGGTGAAAAGCGTGGCGCTTCGAGCATAACGGGTCGGTATGACGCAGTCAAACATGTCGATGCCGCGCTCGACACTTTCCAGGATGTCCTCCGGCAGTCCAACGCCCATCAGGTAACGTGGTTTGTGCTCCGGCAGATGCGGCGTAGTAAATCCGACGATCTTTTTCAGCAGCTCCAATCCCTCGCCGACACTGACCCCGCCGATGGCATAACCCGGCAGATCCAGCTTGCACATCTCTTTGGCGCACAACTCCCGCAGATCTTCATAAACACTTCCCTGGACAATCCCGAACAGTGCCTGACCGTTGTCGGTCATCGCATTCTGGCACTGCTTCAGCCAGCGGATGGTTTTCCTGGTGGATTGCTCGGCGTAAACCCTTTCACAGGGGTAGGGGATACACTCGTCGAAGGCCATGATTATATCTGCACCCAGATCCTGCTGAATGCGGGTGGCAGAGGCCGGATCCAGGTAGATCTCATCGCCGGTGTACTCGTGCCTGAAGAAGACACCATCCTCGGTGATACGTTTGTTGGGCAGTGAAAAAACCTGAAAACCGCCCGAGTCGGTCAGGATCGGTTTGTCCCAGGCCATGAATTTATGCAGCCCTCCCGCTTTTTTTACAAGTCCTTCGCCCGGCTGCAGATGCAGGTGATAGGTATTGGAAAGTATGATCTGGGCACCGGTCTCCTTGATCTGAACCGGAGTAAGCGGTTTCATTGCGCCGTGGGTGGCCACCGGCATGAAGATCGGTGTCTGTATTTCTCCCCTTGAAGTACTGACAACGCCGAGGCGGGCGGCGCTGTGTTGGTCTTTTTTAAGTAATTTGAATTCCATCCGGATCGTCGCTCCTGAAGCAAATCTGTTTTAAGGTTAGTAACATGTACGCGCCGTAATTGCAATCACAGCACTGAAGCTTGTTCACAGCGGGTTAAAATGTATCCTGTATACACAAAATAGTTGCAATTTTATATAACGATGTCTACTATGCGCGACATAAAATATCGGGAGTTTGATAAGAGCTACGGTTTCAAAGGGCGCATCAAATACTTTTAAAAGGAGGTTAAAATGGTGGTTTTCTCCAGATTTTTCTGGCGTGGTCCCCCTTGAAATTATTAGTCTCCTGAAGCTCAGATTTATTTAATCCCGCAGTATCAAATCTTTAAAAGGAAGGAATGCTATGCAACTGCTCACGTCTTCAATCGGCAGAAAGATCGTGATGGCGATCACAGGCCAGGCAATGGTTATGTTTGCTGTCGTTCATCTGCTCGGCAACAGTACCATCTTCGGATGGCTAAATGGCGGCATCAATGCCTATGCCGAACACCTCCACAGCTTGCCGCTGCCTATCATCATCGGGTTTCGG
>JACMKN010000004.1 GCA_014380135.1 Deltaproteobacteria bacterium | reverse complement strand
TGGTCGGGATGACAAGAATTGAACTTGCGACCCCCTGCTCCCGAAGCAGGTGCGCTACCAGGCTGCGCTACATCCCGAAGAGTTGTTTTTATATAATTTTTATGGCACTGTTGTCAACAGCAAAGACCCTGCAGGAGGATCATTGAAAGATGAGTGATGTTATCAAACAGCAGATCAGGGAACTTCTCGATAAGCACAATGCCGTGCTTTTGGCCCACAACTATATGCGTGACGAGGTGCAGGAAATTGCTGACATCACCGGTGATTCGCTGGCGCTATCGATCGAGGCGGCCAAGACCGATGCTGATGTAATCGTTTTCTGCGGCGTGCACTTCATGGCCGAATCGGCCGCGATCCTGTCGCCCGGCAAGAAGGTGCTCCTGCCGCGTCCCGACGCCGGTTGCCCCATGGCCGACATGGTAACAGCTGAAGAGTTGGAACAGCTTAAGCGCCGACACCCCGGCGTGCCGGTCGTTACCTATGTCAACTCGTCAGCCGAGGTCAAGGCCCATTCCGACATCTGCTGCACTTCGGCCAATGCGCTCAAGGTCGTCAGGTCGCTGAAGGAAGAGGAGCTGATCTTCGTTCCGGACCGCAATCTGGGGCGCTGGATCGCCAGGTTTGTCCCGGAGAAGAAGTTCATCTTCTGGGAAGGATTCTGCCCGACCCACGAGCGGATGACCGTGCAGGCCGTGCTGCAGAAAAAGGCCGAGCACCCGGATGCGCTCTTTATCTGTCACCCCGAAAGCGCGCCGGAGGTGTCGGCCATGGCCGACAACGTCTGCTCCACCAGCGGCATGTATGACTACTGCCGCACCAGTCCCGCCACCAGGTTCATCGTCGGCACCGAAGCCGGCATCCTCTACAAGTTGCGACTTGACAGCCCGGGCAAGGAATTCATCCTGGCCTCGCCGGCCCTGTTCTGCCCCAACATGAAGCTGACCTCGCTGGAGGATGTGCTTCTGTCGCTGCAGACTCTTGAGCCGGTGGTCAGCGTGCCGGAGGATATCCGCCTCAAGGCCAAAGGGGCGCTGGACCGGATGCTGGCGGTACCCAGAGACTGATGCCTTCGCGCGCAGAAGCACAGGTCTGGCGGCTGCTGCTGTTCTTCAGCCTGTGCTTCTGCTGGCCGATGACGGCGGCAGCCGTGCAACCTCCCACCCCAAAGACCCCCGTCATAATCGTCGGTGGCGATCGCGACTATCCCCCCTACGAATATATCGATAAAAACGGCCAGCCCAGCGGCTACAATGTCGAACTGACCAAAGCCATAGCCGAGGTGATGGGCATCAAGGTCGAGTTCCGCCTGGGGGGCTGGTCCGAGATGCGGGAGGCCCTTCAAAGCGGAAAGATCGACGTGCTGCAGGGCATGTCCTACTCGGAGGAACGGGCCGGCCAGGTCGATTTTTCACTGCCCCATGCGATTGTCAATCATGCCGTATTCGCCCGCCGCGATTCACCCAACGTCAACTCTCTGGCCGAACTGGAGGGAAAGACGGTGGCCGTCCACCGCGGCGGGATCATGCATGATTATCTGGTGAGCCAGAAATTCGGCGGCCGGCTGACCCTGACCGAGACCCCGGCCGATGCGCTGCGCCAGCTGGCGGCCGGAAATACCGATTATGCCATCGTGGCGATCGTGCCGGGCATGTATATCATCCGCGAGCTGAAGCTGACCAATCTGATTCCGGCCGTTCGCAACGTGGCCACCCAGCGCTACTGCTATGCGGTGGACAAGGGCAATACGGAGCTGCTTTCGCGCTTCAACGAGGGGCTGGCAATTCTGAAAAAAACCGGCCAGTACGGTTTGATTTACAATAAATGGCTGGGCGTGCTGGAGCCGCAGCAGGTTGACCTGCGCACGATTGCCAGGTACGCGGCGGTGGTAGTGGTGCCGCTGACGCTGCTGTTGGGCGGTTTTGCGCTCTGGTCACGGACTCTGCATGGCCAGGTGGCGCTGCGTACCGCCGACCTGACCCGCGAGATCGCCGAACGGCGGCATGCCGAGGAGGAATTGCGCCTGAACCAGCAGCAATTGCTGCAGGCCGACAAGATGGCGGCCCTGGGGGTGCTGGTCTCGGGCGTGGCCCACGAGATCAACAACCCGACCGGCCTGATCCTGCTGGAAGTGCCGACTCTCAAGCGTTTCCAGGCTGACGCGGCCAAGGTGTTGGAGCGCTATTACCGGGAGAACGGCGACTTCAGCTGCGGCGGGCTGCCCTATTCGCGCATGCAGGAGGAGATCCCGCGCAGCCTGGACAAGCTGCAGGAGGCTGGCAAGCGCATCAAGCGCATCGTGGATGATCTGAAGGACTTTGCCCGGCAGGGCGACAGTTCCTGCAGCGAGATCGTGGATCTGAACGCCGTGTCCCAGGCGGCCGTGCGTCTGGTCGAACCGACCATCCGCAAGGCGACCGAACACTTCAGTGCGGAGTACGCCGAAGAACTTCCCAGGATCCTGGGCAACACCCAACGCATCGAACAGGTGCTGGTCAACCTGATCCTGAACGCCTGCCAGGCCCTGCCGGATACCAGCCGGGCCATCGAGCTGAGCACCGGCCATGACCGGGAACGTGGAGTTGTGATCTTGCGCCTGCGCGACGAAGGGAGCGGAATCTCGGCGGAGAACCTGGCACGCCTGACCGACCCGTTTTTCACGACCAAACGCGACATGGGTGGCACCGGCCTGGGGCTGTCGGTTTCGGCCGGCATCGTCAAGGAGCATGGCGGCACGCTGGAATTCGATTCAATCCCCGGCCGCGAAACTATCGTCACAATGACATTGCCAACCCTTAAAGAGGAGAACGCCACGTGAAAGCTGCCAGTTATCCCGACTTCAGTGTTCTGCTGGTCGATGACGAACCGGACTGGCTTGGTTCGCTATCGCTGACGCTTGAGTCCTGCGCCGCCATCAGCAACATCCTGACCTGCAGCGACAGCCGCCAAGTCATGGCCATCCTGGATGATGGCCAGGTCGGGCTGGTGCTGCTGGATCTGACCATGCCGCATCTGTCCGGGGAAGCGCTTTTGGAGCTGATCGCCGAACGGTATCCCGAGATAACGGTGATTGTTGTCAGCGGTCTCAACCAGCTGGAAACCGCCGTGCGCTGCATGAAGTTGGGCGCCTTCGACTACTGTGTCAAGACCGATCAGGAAGACCGCATCGTGGGAGCGGTGCTCAGGGCGGTCAGGATGGTGGAAATGCGGCGGGAATACCAGGAGCTGGCCAGCCGGCTGGTTTCCCGTGAACTGCGTCATCCCGAGGCTTTCGACCGCATCGTCACCGCCGACCGGTCGATGCTGGACATCTTTTCCTACGTGGAGGCGGTGGCCAAAAGCCCCCAGCCGTTGCTGATCACCGGCGAAAGCGGGGTCGGCAAGGAGCTGATCGCCAAGGCCGCCCACAATTTGAGCGGCTGCCGGGGCAAGCTGGTGACGGTCAACGTGGCCGGGCTGGACGATACGGTCTTTGCCGACACGCTCTTCGGCCATGTACGGGGCGCCTTCACCGGCGCCGAGCAGGCCCGGCGGGGGATGGTGGAGGAGGCCGCCGACGGCACCCTCTTCCTGGACGAAATCGGCGATCTCAGCATCCCTTCCCAGGTCAAGCTGCTGCGGCTGCTGCAGGAGGGGGAGTATTTCCCGCTGGGCAGCGACCTGCCCAAGCGGCTCAAGGCCCGCATCATCGTTGCTACCCACCAGGACCTGCTGGAGAAAGAAGGAAGCGGGACCTTCCGGCGCGACCTGTATTACCGGCTGCGGACACATCAGGTACAGCTGCCTGCGTTGCGGGAACGGCGGGGGGATATACCACTGCTGCTGGAGTATTTTCTGGAGGAGGCGGCCCGGACTCTGGGCAAGAAGAAGCCGACTCCCCCCAAGGGGCTGGCCCAGTATCTGGCGACCTATTGCTTTCCCGGCAATGTCCGCGAACTGAAGGCAATGGTCTACGATGCCGTCAGCGTACACCGCGACCGGATGCTTTCGATGGATACCTTCGTCAAGTCGGCCGAACGGCTGCAGTCCCAGTGTGTGGCAAGCGGGGCCGACAAGTCCCGCCGGAACCCGTTTTCCGGCTTCGACGAACTGCCCACCTTCAGCGCTGCGGCGGCCTTTCTGGTGCTGGAGGCCATGCAACGGGCCAGCGGCAACCAGACCCTGGCGGCGCGGCTTTTGGGCATTTCGCAGCCTGCCCTTTCCAAGCGACTGAAGATGCTGAAGGAGTGACGGATGCCTGACCAGATCAGCCTTACCCGGTAACAGCAAAGGCGGCCGATCGGCCGCCTCTGGATTGTCCTGGCATGTCGGTTTTGCAGCTAGTTGTTGCCGCTGTTCTGCGCCTTGATCTTTTCGTTGGGGCTGATTTCCAGCTGCACTCGACGGTTCAGAGCGCGATTTGCTTCGCTATCGTTGGGAACCGCAGGGCTGCTTGATCCGTAACCGACCGCTCTCATCCGGGAACCCGGCACACCGTTGGCGGCAAGAAAATCTCGAACGTGGTTGGCCCGCCTCTCGCTCAACGGTTGATTGATCGCGTCGGAACCGCTCGAATCGGTGTGACCCTGGATGATGATGTTGGTTTCGGAATCCTTCAGGGTAGCCGCGGCTTTGGCCAGCGAATCTTTCGCCGCCGGTTTCAGTACGTCCTTGCCGGTATCGAACAGAATGCCCGACGGTAACGCGACATAGACCTTCTCTCCATCCCTAATGACTTCCGCTTGGGGCAGATTCTTCTTCAAGGCCGCCGCCTGGCGGTCCATGTAGTTGCCGATGCCGCCGCCAACCACCGCACCGGTCAGGCCGCCGATCGCCGCATTGCGCCCACGATGGGTGCTCCCGCCGACCAGCGCGCCGACACCGGCGCCCAGCGCGGCGCCGCCCAGCGCACCGAAGCCGGTTCTCTTGAATTCGTAGCTGCCGTCCGGGTTTGTTGCACAACCGCTTGCCAGCAGGGCAACCGTTGATGCGCCTGTGATGACCTTCACAATCCATTTTGCCTGCATCTCTTCCTCCCTTTACAAACATTTTATTCCGGGACGTGATATGCGTGCGCACGTCGCTCCGGTTCTTAAACAAATCCTGCGTCCTTGAGTTGTCTTGGCGGGAGTATATTGCAACAGGGGCCGATAATCAAGCCGGGGAGTTTCTGCGGCAGCAGGAACCATCCCGCTGCATGCTATGACTACCTGATCTCTACCCTGCTTTGAGCGTTTCTTGATGGTACGAGCAGAGTATCATTCCTTCACATCCCACAACACCGCAATCGGAACCGCCCAGAAACCATCTCCAAGTGGAAGGGTATCCGGGCCGTTATACAGTACCAGTCCCTGCTGAAATGCATCTCCCGAGGCCTGGCGTAAACGCCTGAGACCGGACAAATCACTTTTTGACACGGAGGCGGCCGCCTTGAGCTCAATGCCGATCAGATTGCCGGCATGGTTCTCCAGGACAAAATCCACTTCGTTTTTATCCTTGTCCCGGAAGTACATAAGACGATAATCCCCCTCCGCCCAGGCAACCTGCTTGAGAATCTCACCGTGGACAAATGTCTCCAATAGCCTGCCAAAAACCTTTCCGTCCTGTGGTAGCCTGATATCGGAAAGGTTCAGAAGAATCGAAAGGAGGCCGGAATCCATAAACTGCACTTTCGGCGTTTTGACGAGCCTGTTCAGGTGATTGCCGGACCAGACCTCCAGGCGTTTCAGCAGAAACATCTGCTCGAAAACGGCCAGGTATTTTTGGGTGGTTTTATGATCTATGCCGATCTGCCCGCCCAGGAGGCTGTAATTGCAGAGCTGCCCGGCAACCTGCGCCACACAGCGCAACAGGCGAGGAAGATGCTCGATCTTGTCGATTGCTGCAATATCGCGAACATCCCGCTGAATCAGTGCATCCACATAGTGCCTGCCCCAGGCGGTGCGCCGACGTGCTGTGGGGCGTGTAAGAACTTCAGGGTACCCGCCGGCAAGAACCCTCTGCTGAAGTGTTGGACCTGATCCGTCTGAAGATATGCGCGGGATTTCACCGCTAAACAGTTTATCAAGACAGTTTGTCCCGCAACCTTCTATTTCGCTTTGTGAAAGTGGTAGCAGGGGAAGTATCTCCATACGACCGGCAAGGGAATCGGCCACTGCGGGTAGCGCCATGATGTTGGCGGAACCGGTCAATAGAAAACGGCCGGGATGCCGATCTTCGTCCACCAGACGTTTGATGGCCAGCAACAGTTCCGGAGCCCGCTGTACTTCGTCAATTACGGCTTTGGGAAAACTTCTGATCAAACCCACCGGATCACGTCGTGCAGCCAGCAGGGTTGTGTGATCGTCCAGCGTGAGATAGGGGCGATCAGTACAAACCAACTGGCGCACGAGTGTCGTCTTGCCAGCCTGCCGAGGACCGCAGACAAACACGACCGGTGTGTCAAGCAGCGCTTCCTCAACTTTTACAGTCATCTGCCGCAGATATAGTCTGCTGTCACTTTTCATGACCAAAGAATATCGTCCAAACGGGATTATGTCAACGTCTGATTGGGAATGTTGTTGCAGACATATGGGAATATTATTTATTATTGTCCGGTCGGCCCCGATAAAATGCGACCGCATTGCTGCAGAGAACCTTTTCCGCAGCCGCCTCCCCCAATGTTTCAATCACCAAGGTAAAATCTTCGTCGCTGTAGGGGCGCGGAGCGCGGGTTGAGGGGAGGTCGCTGCCGAACATCAGCGCATCCGGATTGGCTGCGTATATTTCCCGCAGGGCCGTTTTCACATCAAAGTTCACCCGCCCGAAGCCGGTGGCCTTGACGCGCACCCCCTGTTCGGCCAGCCTGAGCAACGTACCGAATCCTGCCTTGGAAAGTCCCAGGTGGTCGATGCTGACCGCCGGCAGGGCGACCAGTGTGTTGTAGAGCCCAGCCAGTTTCGCCGAATCAACGTACAGTTCCACATGCCAGCCGACCGCCTCATGTACCCGTCTGGCCAGCGTATCAAGATGGGCAACATCTTCGGAACCGCCGCGCTTGAGATTGAAGCGTAGCGCCCTGACACCCGCCCACTCCAGATCCAGCAGTTCCTGATCCGAAACCGTGATAGGCAGTTGCGTGACCCCCACAAAGGCCGGCCCCAGCGTATGCAGCGCATCCAGCAGATAGCTCTGATCGAAGGCCTGGAATGAACCGGAAACTATCGCGCCGCCCACCAGATTGTAGCCCCGCATACGCTCAAGATAATCGGCACAGCTGTAATTCCCCGGCAGATAACCGTTGTTGGCCAGCAGCGGGAAGCGCTGGTCGATGATATGGAAATGACTGTCAAATACTTCCGGGCGGCCGGGTTTGCAGCTGAGTGTCGGCATTATGGACCTCCGTTGGCATTGTTACCATCGCAGTCGTTATCCTTGTCATCGGCGCATAAAAACCGGCTGCAATCATGCTCTTTAATATTAGGTTGGCTTTTTTAAGATCAATGGCGCCGGTCCGTACCGCCTTGATGAGAATACCAACCGTTCCGGTCAGCGCTATCTCCAACCGTACAGCTTCACTTCTCGCCAGCCGGTCGTCACAGGCAAATACATAGCCACGCCGGGCGGCAAGCGTCAGGCATGATGATTCTCCATCGCCAAGTGATATCGATATGCGTGCGTACAACTGCCGCTCGGCCGGGGTTGCGAGCTCTTCCTGTCGAGGCCAGCCGTTCGATAAAAGCTGAACAAGTTCTTCAAGATCACCATGTCCCTGCCGAAATCCGCGCAGAACCTCCGCAACGACAAAGCCGGAACAACAGGCGTTGTCGGGATACAGCGCCCTCAGCAGGCCCAACTGAGCGGCTTTTGCAAAATTACTGATAACCATCGTGTCGAAAATGATATCAGGCATTGACGGCATCGGTCATGATTTCGTCGATATCCTGAACCATCTGCTGAATGCCTCGCTCCTTAAGATAGCCCCTCGCCGTAAGCGGGTCCACTCCCAGCGATTGCGCCAGCTTGCCCAAACTGATGAAACCCTCCCGATAGGCGTCAACAGCTACCTGGTGACGACGCTCCACCATATCAACCGTAATGGTGCTGTCAATGGCATCGCGCACCAACTCCCCTAATGTGCGATGCATGGAAGCTGCCATCTGCTTCAAGGTAATATGTTGATGGGGGGTCAGCATGACATTGGTTCTGATCATTTTGCACCTCATATATGTGTAACAGGATGTACTTAATTGTATGGCGGCGTTGACGCTTAGTCAAGCAGGAACAGAATTGTCACTACCACACACCCCGAACGTAATCTGCTGCCGGCGGCCAGAGCTCCTCATGCAACTCCCATAACCGGCGGTTATAAGCATAACCACCGGTTATATCCATATCTATCCTGCTGAATTTAATCCGGTTATTCCGGATAAGCCCTGCTTGCCATAACCGCCGGTTATGACTGTTTTCTTTGCAATCAAACCCATAGACACGATTTATTTCATAATTTCGGCAGGTTACAAAATTGTACCGGGTTGGCACTGTCCCTGCTCTCATTAGGGATAAAAACAGTGCGGAGTCTTGACGGCTCCGCCAATTCCAATCCACACGGTGGAGGTCGTTATGTTGATGTTCTGGATTCAATTTGCGCTGGTACTGGGAGCAGTCCTGGTCGGTATTCGCAGGGGCGGCGTAGCGCTGGGCCTGATCGGCGGCCTGGGCGTTTCACTGTTGGTGCTGGGCTTCCGCAGCCCACCCTCCGAGCCGCCTATTGCTGTCATGCTGATCATACTGGCGGTGGTGACGGCCTCGGCCACGCTGCAAGTGGCCGGTGGCCTTGATTACCTGGTGCAGCTAACCGAAAAAATGCTGCGCGCCCATCCCAAATACGTAACGATCCTGGCGCCGCTCTCGACCTTCTTCCTGACGGTCTGCGTGGGTACCGGCCATGCCGTCTACGCACTGCTGCCGGTCATATCCGATGTGGCGCTCAAGACCGGTATCCGCCCCGAGCGCCCCATGGCCATTTCCAGCGTCGCCTCCCAGATGGGTATCACCGCCAGTCCGGTAGCGGCGGCCGTGACCTTCTTCCTGGGATTTGCCGCCAAGGCCGGACATCCGGTGACGTTGATAGATATCATCTCGGTCACCATGCCGGCCGGCATCATCGGCGTACTGGCGGCGGCCGCCTGGAGCTTCAACCGCGGCAAGGAACTGGACAAGGACCCCGAATATCAAGCCCGTCTGCAGGATCCGGATTTCAGGAAGGCGCTGGATGCGGATGTCACCACCCTGGACAAAAAGATCTCCACCAGCGCCAAGATCTCTGTGCTGCTGTTCTTCGCCGGCGTCGGTTCGATCATCCTGCTGGCCAGCTTTCCCGAACTGCTGCCGCTGACCGCCGATAAAAAACCGGTTGCCATGACCACGGTGGTACAGTTCGTCATGCTGGCCTTCGGAGCCTTCATCATGTTCTCCTCCAACGTCAAGGCCAAGGATATCGCCCACTCCAGCGTCTTCATCGCCGGTATGATCGCGGTCGTTTCGATCTTCGGCATCGCCTGGATGAGTGATACCTTCATCACCGCCAACAAGAAATTCCTGGTGGACAACATCGGCATCATGGTCAAGATCGCCCCCTGGACCTTTGCCATCGCCACCTTCTGTATCTCGGCCTTCGTCAAGAGCCAGGCCGCCACGCTGGCCATCACGCTGCCGCTGGGACTGGCGCTGGGACTGCCGATACCGCTGCTGCTGGGCCTGATGCCGGCCAGCTACGCCTATTTCTTCTTCGCCTTTTATCCCAGCGACCTGGCCGCCATCAACATGGACCGCACTGGAACCACCCGCATCGGCAAGTACCTGCTCAATCACAGCTTCATGATCCCCGGTTTCATCGGTGTGGGTGTGTCAACCGTGGTGGCTTATATGATTTCGAGGGTGATTTTGTAGGCAGTTCAAGTCGTAGAGGAGTTTTCTGCGAAGTAAACCAGAACAGAGGAACTGGAATATGATGACAAGAAAAGTCCCACACCGGTTGGTCGGGGCTTTTCTTGTCATTTGTATTGAGCGGAGCGTCTATCGTTCTCCGAAGATGGCCGTACCGACCCGCACCAGCGTTGCGCCTTCCTGTATGGCGGCCTCAAAATCACCAGACATGCCCATGGAGAGCTCCCGCATCTCGACGCCCGGTATCCCGACGGCTTCAATCGCCAGAGACAGTCGCCGCAATTCGGCGAAACAGGGGCGGGCCGCCTCCGGGTCATCGAAGAAGGGGGGCATGGTCATCAACCCCCACACGCTGATGTTCGGCAGCAGCGCACAATCCTTCACCAGCTGCAGCGCTCCCTCTTCGGTCGTCCCGGATTTGGTGGTTTCACCGGAGATGTTGACCTGGATCAGCACCGGGCAGATCTTGCCGAGTTTACCCCACTGGCGGCTGATCTCTTCGGCCAGTGAAAGCCGGTCCACCGAATGGATCAGCGCCACCCGGCCGGCGATGTACTTGACCTTGTTGCTCTGCAGATGGCCGATAACGTGCCACTCGACCGCCTCCTGCACCTGCTCCAGTTTGTCGGTTAGTTCCTGGATATAATTTTCACCAAAAACCGTCTGCCCGACATGAAACGCTTCAATGATATCGGCTGCGGGACGGGTTTTTGATACCGCCACCAGCCGGACCGATGAAGGGTCGCGGCCGGCCGCTTCGGCGGCCGCCTGGATGCGCTGTCTGATATTTGACAGGTTGCGGGATATGGACATGACGGACTCCTTTTAGCCCAGCGCCTGCATGGCCTGCAGCACCTCATACAACTCGGTCATCGGCAGGCCGATCACGTTGGTGTATGAGCCGCAGATGGAGCGTACGAAGTGCACCGCCCCACCTTGAATGGCATAGGCGCCGGCCTTGTCCATCGGGCAGCCGGAGGCAACATAGGCGTTGATCTCCTGCTCTTCCAGTTCCTTGAAGGTCACTTCGGTGCAGACGCTGCGGCTGATGTGGATGCCGCTGACCTTGTCAAACACGGTAAAGCCGGTGATGACTTCATGATCCCGTCCGGAAAGGGCCGTAAGCATCCTGAATGCGTCCGCCTCATCAGCCGGCTTGCCGAGAATTGCGCCATCCAGCACAACCACGGTATCCGCTCCGATAAAAAAACGCCCATCGCCGGTTGCCGCGACCTTATCGGCCTTCTCCCGGGATAGTCGCATGACGTGATCAGAGGGCGCTTCCCCCGGCAGTACATCTTCGCAGATATCGGCCGGTACGACAGTGAACTGCAGGCCGGCCAGCGACATCAGTTCCGTTCGTCGCGGCGAAGCGGAGGCCAGAACTATTGATCCATGCTTGTTATTTTTCATCCTGGTTATCCTTCTGCATCGGCGGGGGATTTTTTTTGCGCTCCTGATATTCCAGAATCGCCTTCTGCTCGGCTTCCATCTCCTGCCAATGCTTTGTCCAGTCCTTCTTGCGAATCTTGTGGAGCAGAAAAACGCCGGGGATGATGACGACACCCCAGAAGATGTTCATAACCATCTCGTTTATGATGCCATAGACCAGCGAAGCGATGCCCATCGCCATCAGCAGCGCCTCCATCGACAAAATCCGTCCTATCAGCGAGGACTCCTGAATTTCCTTGTTCGGATCGTGCGTCATATTTATTTTTCCTCCCATGGAAACATCTTGCCCGGATTCATAATGTTATTCGGATCAAGGGCGCTTTTGATGGCCTTCATCGCGCCGATCTGCTGCGGTGACAGTTCCAGCTCGATGTAGGGCGCCTTGGAAAGTCCCACGCCATGCTCGCCTGACATGGTGCCGTTCAGGTCAAGCGCCGCCTGGAACACCTCGCGGATCGCTTCGTGCGCTTTTTCATCCATGCCGGGGATATCCTTGTCAATCATGATGTTGACGTGGATATTGCCGTCGCCGGCATGACCGAAGTTGACGATCGGAATATCATATTTCTGCTGGATCTTTTCTATAGCGCGGATCACATCCGGCACCTTGCTGCGCGGCACGACGATATCCTCGTTGTACTTGGTGGGGTTGATATCCCGCAGCGACGGCGAAACCAGACGCCGCACCCGCCAGAGCTCTTCCGATTCGGCGGCGTCCTTGGCGGCCCGGAACTGCACCAGTCCCAGCGGCTTGATTAGCTCTTGGATCCTGGTCGCCTGCTTTTCGATCAGGTCGCGGTCGCCGTCCACTTCGATCAGCAGCACCGCCCGTCCCTCGGCCGGAATCCCCAGATTGAAGCGCCGCTCGACGCACTGCAGCGTGGCATAATCCATGAATTCCAGCGTGGTCGGGATGATCTTGTTGCCGATGATCGTGGAGACCGCCTTGGCGGCCCCGTCGATGGAATCGAAGATCGTCAGCATGGTTTTCTTGGCGTCCGGCAGCGGCAGCAGCTTGAAGATGATCTTGGTTATGACCCCCAGCGTTCCTTCGCTGCCGCACAAAAGACGGGTCATGTCGTAGCCGACCACCGCCTTGTAGGTCTCGCCGCCGGTGCGGATGATCTCGCCGGTCGGCAGCACCAGTTCCAGGCCCATCACGAAGTCGCGGGTGACGCCGTACTTGACGCAGCGGGGACCGCCGGCGTTCTCGGCCACATTGCCCCCCAGGGTCGAGAACTTGAGCGAGGCCGGATCGGGCGGATAAAACAGCCCCAGTTTTTCCACCGCCAGTTGCAGCTGCTCGGTCACAACCCCCGGCTCAACCTCGGCGATCAGGTTTTCGGTGTCAATCCGAAGAATGCGGTTCATGCGGGTCGTCACCAG
>JACMKN010000047.1 GCA_014380135.1 Deltaproteobacteria bacterium | reverse complement strand
GACCGTGCATGAAAACGTCATGGTCGGGATGCACACCAAAAGCTCCAGCGGCCTTTTGGCCTGCGCACTCAAGATGCCCTGGAGCATGGCTGAAGAACGCCGTATCCGCGAGGCCTCGCTGAAATGGCTCGAATTCACCGGTATCACAGATCTGGCGGATGTAACGGCCGGCAATCTTTCCTTCGGCAAGGGGCGTCTGCTGGAAATCGCCCGGGCGCTGGCGGTGGAGCCTCGCATCATTCTGATGGACGAACCGGCCGCCGGGCTAAACAGTCAGGAAACCCTGGGACTGGCCCGGCTCATCCAACGCATTCGGGATCTGGGTATCACGGTTGTGCTGGTGGAGCATGACATGGAGCTGGTCATGGATATCTGTGACCGGATTGTCGTGCTCAATCTGGGCCGGAAGCTGGCCGAGGGAACGCCGCGCGAGATTCAGGACAATCCTGAGGTTATCGCGGCCTATCTGGGGGATGACGACTGATGCTGCGACTTAAAAACATCAATACCTATTACGGCAAGGTTCATGCCCTGAAGAACGTTTCGCTGCATCTGGGGGAGGGGGAGATAGTGACCCTGATCGGTGCCAACGGCGCCGGAAAGAGCACCCTCCTCAACACGATCTCGGCTGTGACGCCAGCCTCGGGAGGGGAAATACTGTTCCGCAAGGAGCCGGTCACGGCCCTGCAGCCGGACAGAATCGTCAAGCTGGGGATTTCCCAGGTACCGGAGGGGCGGCAGGTCTTCAAGCCGCTTTCGGTCGATGACAACCTGGAGCTGGGCGCCTACCTGCGCTACCGCAGCCGCGAGGGAAAGGCCGCCATTCACAAGGATATGGAGCAGGTTTTTGCCCTGTTTCCCCGCCTTAAAGAGCGCCGCAAACAGCTGGCCGGCACCATGTCGGGCGGCGAACAGCAGATGCTGGCCATCGGCCGGGCCCTGATGGCCAACCCGAAACTACTGCTGCTGGACGAACCCTCCATGGGGCTGGCGCCGCTGGTTGTGCAGGAGATCTTCCGGGTGCTGGAACGCTTGCGCCAGGAGAACGGCACCACTATCCTGCTGGTGGAGCAGAATGCCAAGGCGGCCCTCAAGCTGGCCGACCGCGGCTATGTCCTGGAAACCGGCAAGGTTATTCTGGAAGGGGCGGCTGATGAACTGATGGAAAATGCCGAGGTCAAGCGCGCTTATCTGGGCAAGGACAAGAAAGAAATGTGGGAAAGATAATATCAGGCATACTGGAATTACCAAAAGTAGTGTAAATTGAAAAGACTGTGTAGCAACAATCGAAAGGAATTAAACTAAAATGCGTTTTCCGATGCGTCTCAACTATGATCTGACCAAATACATCGTCAGCAACAAGCTCAACAAGGTCGAAAAGTATCCGCTGGTGCTGATGCTGGAACCGACTCACCTGTGCAATCTGGCCTGCTCCGGCTGCGGCCGGATCCGGGAGTATGCCGACACCATCCAGGAGATGATGAGTCTGGAGGATTGTCTCAAATCGGTGGATGAATGTCCGGCACCGGTCGTCACAATCACCGGCGGCGAGCCGTTTCTGTATCCGCACATTTTTGAACTTATCAATGAAGTCCTCAATAGAGGCAAGCATATCTATCTTTGCACCAACGGTATTCTGCTCGAAAAAGCGCTGGATAACATGAAGCCCCACCCCAATTTCATATTTAATGTCCATATGGATGGCCTGGAAGAGACCCACGACCGGATCCTGGAGCGCAAGGGTGCTTTCAAAATCGGCATGGAGGCCATTAAAAAGGCTAAAAAACTGGGATTCAGGGTCTGCACCAACACCACCATCTTCAATGAGACCGACCTGGTCGAGATCGAAATGTTGTTCACACACCTGGAAGAGATCGGTGTTGACGGCCTGCTGGTGGCCCCCGGCTTCGGCTATGAGGCGGTTGGTGAAAAACTGTTCCTGGAACGGCGCGATATCGAACGGAAATTCGTCGATGTCTACGAGATGAGCAAGAAGCACCGTTTCTTCTCGACTCCCATGTATCTGCGCTTCCTGAAAGGGGAGAAGAAGCTGGAGTGTACGCCGTGGGGCAACCCCACCCGCAATCCGCGCGGCTGGAAGGCCCCCTGTTACCTGATCACCGACGACCATTATTCCAGCTTCAGGGAGATGATGGAAAAGACCGACTGGAGCAAGTACGGAGTAGGGAAGGATCCGCGCTGCGCCCAGTGCATGATGCACTGCGGTTTCGAACCGTCCGCCGTCAACGAGATCGGCAAAAGCTGGAAAGATATCCTGGAGATGATGGTCTGGAACATGACCTGATGCTTTAAGGACATGAACTTGTAAACAGAAACCTGCTGATCCTTGAAATGGATTCAGCGGGTTTCGTTTTTTGTTGAAACAAAAACCGAGAATGCGGAAAGGAGAAAAACACAATGCCGGATAACCTGTTGATACCGTCGGTTGATTTGAGAATCGGCTCTTTGGAGGAATACAATCGCCAGCAGAAGAAGAAAGCCGGCTCGCACCACAGCAAGCCTAAGTCCCGTCCCTGTCTGACCTTATCGAGGGAGTATGGTTGTGAGGGATATCCCGTGGCGGAGTTGCTGCGCGAGATGTTGATGCGGAAAACGGGGGAGGAGTGGGTGTTGATCGACAAGGCCGTTCTTGAAGAAGTGGCCCGTCGGCATCACATCTCCGAAGAGATTCTGAGGAGTTTGGGAGAGAAAAACCGTATCCTGAACGAGATCCTGGCCACCTTCTCGCCGCGCTGGACCAGCGATCAGGATTATTTTCGTCTGTTGTGCCGCCATGTCGTTTCCCTGGCGGAGCAGGGCAATGTCATTATCCTGGAGTTGGGGGGCGCCATTATCACCCGTCATATTGAGAACGCCCATCATTACAGGCTGTATGCCTCGCAGGCCTTTAAAGTCGGCGCCATAGCCCGCAGACTGGGTATTGCAGTTGATGAAGCCGAAAAAATTGTTGAAAAGCAGCAGCGCTTGCGTGATCACTTTACCAGGGATTTTCTTGGCCAGGATGTCCACGACTCAAGCCATTACGACCTGCTTTTCAATAATGACCGGAATTCAGCGGAAAAGATTGCCACGACGATCGCAAGCCATGTGACTTTTGATTGAAATCTGCATCAGTGAGATGGAGAGCGGCAAGCGGATTATCGGCAAGGAATCCGCCAAGAAGCTGGGGGCAGCGCTGCACTGCGATTATCGGGTGCTGCTGTAGATTGGATCAATTGATTTAGCGTGCTACATGGCAGGAATGATGATAAATTTTCAACCAAGATAATGGACCTGATTAGTTCTAATTCGCCGCTTGGTTCCTTAGTATGTCATTCCCGAAGTAGTAATCGGGAATCCAGTCTTTTAAGCCCTTGAAATCTGGATCCCCGATAAAGGCATTCGGGGATGACTATTTTTTTAGCGGAAGATTAGAACGAATCAGGTATTTTTATGATATGGGGTAGATGATGAGGTGTGAGGGAGCAGGCAAGATGATAAGGGCCGCTTTATCGGCAGGGTGCCGGTGGGGCGGTTTTTTTGTTAAGGGGGGTGTCCTTCTGAGAAAACTGATTTTTCAAGATTTGACCCCATGTGTTTTTCCAGATTTGACCCCATGTGCTTATAGATGCAGATTTACAATGTTGGTTCAAGTTGAAGTGGGTTAAATTGGACGTCGATAGTGGGTCAGAATTGAAATCTGATTCACAGAGTATTTTGCCCTATCAATTTTTTACTATAGGCTGCATCACACAAAAAAAAGGCCCCAATTGCTTGGAACCTTTTTATATTATAATAATCTTTTAACAGATTAATTGATCGGCTTGGTTTCCAACCAATCTCCCTTTACTTCTTTTACATCACTCATTTGTTTGTTTTTCTTCTTCTTTTTGAGTCCGCACAAAACCTACCTTGAGACCAAATGGCTTGGCAATCTTCTGCAATGTCTCCAGCGTTGGGTTGCCGCGATCATTCTCGATATCCATTAGCACTCTGGGGTAGATCTTCAAAACCTTCTCCGCGTAGTCCTTTTGAGTTAGGCCAACTATCTTGCGCATGCTCTTAGTGGCAACACCCAGCGATATATCGCCTGAAGCCAGCTTCTCGAAGAGGAGTTCTTTTTTTTCCCTGATAATTTGGTTTTTCTCTTTCCCGTTTGTTGATTTCGCTTTGATTATCATAACCTACCTCCAACAAGCCGCAAATCGGCGGCTATCTCTCCACAGCGTATTTCAACTCCAGCGATGACTTCTCTCTCGACACCGACTTGATCCATTAAAGCGGGGAGTTCTTCCACCGGTTCGGCAAATGAGTAGAAAAATTCCAGTAAATCATGTTCGTCGTTATGCAGATTTCCAAGATATTCTCCTACGGCGATCCAATCGGGACGTCCTTTTCGCGGCTCAATACTCGGACCCCAGATCGATGCTCGGGCAATTCCTTCCGGATCTAAAAACATTGGGGCAAAATCGTATAGCGGTGAAAGCTCCACTTTACCATTTGGGTATTTTATAAACGCGGTATTTCTCGAATGGTTATCAGTATTTCGCAAAGACAAATTCAGGATTTCCCGGCGTAGGTATTCCCGTAACTCGCCACTGGGGTCTGTTGCAAATTCCGAAATAGTTTTGCAAAGGTCTTCGTGATATGTCAGGACGCCGTAGGCGGATATTCCTGAAGCAGATGCGAGGCTTTCAAGTCCGAGTCTTAAAAAAGGTTCACCGGCAACCCGGTCAAATCTCGGTATAAACAAAGAGTCATTATCAAATTCAAGTGGCTGGCCGGTTCTTATACCAAACAGTCTTGCCACCTCGTAATATGGAGCCTCATTGCGTAAAACAGTATAGTCACCCTCCTTTTTTCCGCGTGGAAATTTTACCAACCAGCAATCCTGGATATATTCATCAAAGAGAGCCCCGTCAGGGTGCCAAGATCCGTTTTTAGCGCGGGAAAGGAGAAATTTGGGAGCATCGCCAGCAACATCTGTAGCGCCAGCCACGACTGCCCCTTGAGCCTCGGCATATTCGATAAAGTCAGCGTTCTTGGCAACAACTTCTTCCCTTTTAAAGCCCGGATGGCTTTTCAATGGAGGTATTGCCGCTTCCAATACCCGAATGTTACCTGGGGCATTTCCCGCACCGTTAAGTAGCATTTGAAGATCAGAGGAGTAATCTTGCGTGATCCCTAAGCGTTTCGCCCAGACCCTGCGGCCGGCACCGGATGGGAGGATGTCGAGAAGAAAGGCAAACCAACGATTTTCTTGGTATAGCCCGAAGTTTACAGGGTATTTCAACCCAACACGTAAAGATGGTGTCTCAATCGGCATATAATTGATGTCATAGTCACCATCATATTCAAAATAACCACCCGACTCATGACTGGATCCAACAGGGTCGAATTCCCCCGCAGTGATCCACACCCCACCAATAAAAATCTGAATTGTCGCGGTTTGTTTTTTTGCCATAGTGTTACTGTGATAGCATATTTCTTGAGCTTAGGCAATTAAATGTGTTATTGGAATAGCACTTCCAATAAATGATTGCCGTTATTGATATGGTTCATTATGGCATTTAGAATAGAATATAATATGAAATATTCGAATTGATGTAGACTAAAGTTTCTCCACCTGGTTGGAGCGTCCACCTTCAAATACGGTGTAACTATCCTCGTTAAGTGAGAGTTAAATATGTCCCTGGAATTCACGCGAAGCGGAGATCATGATGGAAATACTCAAGCATGGTTCGCATGTGGAGGTTTTGGAGCCGGAGTGGTTGCGGGAGAAGGTTGTTATGGAAATGAAAGCAGCCGTTTTAAAGTATTAAGAGTGAAGATCTTGACTTTAGCTTGATACACAAATAAGGTATATTTATGACTTGGCTTGTGAAGATTTCTCGGAAAGCAGACAAGCAGAAGGAGAAGCTGCCGGAGAAGGTTAAGAGCGCCTTGCTGTTTCTTATGCACGAAATCAGCAGAAACGGTCCCGTAAGGGGGGACTGGTTGAACTACGGCAAGCTTTCATCTGGAAGGCATCACTGCCATATCAAAAAAGGCAAACCGACTTATGTCGCCGTATGGGAAGAGATTGACGGCGAAATCAGATTTGTGGAGATAACCTATGTTGGGACACACGAAAAAGCGCCATACTGAAAGCCCCATGGAAGCAAGGTTTATCGGTTCCAGGGAAAAAATCGGCGAACTGAAAGATTACGCAAAGCGGATCGGCCTGCAGGATGCTTCTGATAGTCTTGGCATTGCAGAGGCTTTTCCCGCCTACGGTGAAAACCCGCTCGGACTTGCTCTTCGTGGAGCGAGGCACAGGGAAGGGTTGACGCAGAGAGAGCTGGCAGAAGCTACCGGAATACCGCAGCGGCATATCAGTGAGATGGAAGGCGGCAAGCGACAGATCGGACGTGAAAGAGCAAAGAAAATCGCTGATTCACTTCATGTACCTGACTATCGGGTGTTTCTGTGACGTCAAAATTCGTATTTCAGTAATAATTCATCCATCACCCTTCACTGCTCACATTTTTATTTACAGGTTTGAGCCTAACTTGTTTGGGAAACTGATTACCCCAACATTCCGATTGAAGAATGATTAGAGGTTCCCTTTCGTGCTTTTCGTGTATTTCGTGGAAGGCACCCTACTGGAAGAAACAATGACCGAGCTTGCGGTATCCGCGAGACTAACGACCACGCCCTGGCAATCATGTACGATTTACCGATATCGAAAGGACTACAAAACGGTTCGCCTCACTCATGGACGGCAAGCGGTTCCAGGTAGTAGTACATCTGTTGCTGCCAATGGATCTGCTCTGTGTGAATGAGATTCTTCAGGAATAAGTATTTATAAACTATTTATCCGTGTTATACTGCGAATAAATACACATTAGTTCGGAGTTAGTATGTTTGAAAGTGTGATAGTCGATCAAAATACACACTGGGACGGTACGCTCTATAGCGAGGGAGTTCCCCGTGAAGCGCTTGCCAAGGTAAAAGGCTACCTTGACGTCCCTCATATCATCGCTCTGGTGGGAGTACGTCGTTCCGGCAAGAGCACAATGGTGCGCCAGGTGATCAATCATCTGATCCGGGACAAAGGTATTCCGCCACGCAATATCCTCTTTCTGAATCTGGAAAACCCCCAGTTCAGTCGCTTTCGGAACGATGTCTCCTACCTGGAACGCGCCTATGAAGACTACCTCAAGCTTGTTGCTCCGCAGGGCACCGTCTATTGTTTTCTCGATGAAGTGCACTTTTTCACCGAGTGGCAGGTGTTTGTAAAAGCCAGGTACGAACAGCAGCAGATAAAGTTCATCGTTACCGGCTCAAACTCGCATCTGCTGTCATCGGAATTTATCACCCTGCTCTCTGGCAGGGCGCTGCCGGTTGAGGTCTATCCGTTCTCGTTCGCTGAATATGTTTGCGCCAATGGTCTGGAGCTTGCTGATGCCGTTGCGGTCACACGGGAGCGCAACCGTCTGCGCAAACTTTTTGATGATTACCTTTGCCAGGGCGGGTTTCCGGAGACAACGTCCATCAAGATTACGGCCACCCAAAAGGAAGTCCTGGTCATGTATGCCCGCAACATCCTCTATCAGGACATTGCACCGCGCTTCTCCATCAAAAAGGCAGTTGAACTTGAAAATATGTTTTTCTATCTGGCGTCGAACATTTCATCACTTTTCAGCTTCAACAAGCTTGCCCCGTTGGTCGGGCTAAACGACAAGACGGTGAAGGAATATATGGGCTATTTCAGCGATGCTTATCTGCTGTTTACCCTCGATCTGTTCGCATTCTCTGCCAAGGAGCAGATCAAAAGCCCGAAAAAAATATATGCCATTGATACCGGAATGGCCGGGGCCGTTGGCTTCAGTTTCAGCGATAATCGCGGACATCTGCTGGAAAATATGGTCTATCTTGAACTGAAGCGCAGGGGCAATGAACTGCACTATTACAAGACCGCCAATGGTCTCGAAGTTGACTTTGCCTGCAGCCGTAAAGGGAAGATCACGAACCTGATTCAGGTAGCCCTGGATCTCGGAGATGACAGAACCCGCAATCGCGAACTACGTGCACTGCTGAAAGCACTGGATGAAACCGGATTGAAGAGTGGCGAGATTGTTACTTACGAGGAAGAAGGCGATCTTACCCTGGATGGCAAGAGCATCAGGCTCATCCCGGCCTTTCAATATTTCCTTAAAAGGCCGGTATAGACGCCAGGCTGTACCCACTTTATTATTCTTTGCTATCTCCCTCAATTGCATTACAATATGCATTGGTAATGCAACATAGTTTAGTTGGAGGTGACGCAAATGACATGCACCGCAACCATAACCTCAAAGGGGCAGATTACCATTCCTCGCATAGCACGGATGGCCTTGAAGAGCACGACAGTGGAAATCGAAATTAGAGGGGAAGAGGTGATTCTGCGTCCGGTACAGAGTGTTGCCGGAGTGCTTTCCGCCTATGCCGGTGGCAAAGAGAGCTTGACGGAGATCCGCAGCAAGGTCTGGCAGGAGGTGGCCGATGAAAAAGCCGGTCGCGCTGCCTGATACCAACTACATACTTCGTTATCTCCTGCAGGACAACGAGAGTCAGTTTGCCGAGACAAGCGCCTATTTCGAGCTGGTGCGTAGCGGCAAAGCTTCGGCCCTGCTGCTGGAAGCGGTAGTGGTTGAATGCCTGTATGTTTTGACAAAACATTACCATGTTCCACGCTCCGAAGCTGCGGCAAGCATCTCGGGAATCCTGCTCTACAAAGGAATAACCAATCTCGACAGGGATGCGCTGGTACAGGCCTTGTCACTTTTTGGAGAGGGGACTCTTGATGCGGTGGATTGCGTGCTGGCGGCAAAATCTGCTGCTGATGGTCTAACTCTGCTGACCTTTGACAAGGCTCTGGCAAGATGTTCATCAAAAGCTAAAGAAAAACCTTAGGGGCCTTGCCCTCTTGCTTAAACTTCGTTGAATAGAAAACATCACCAGGAAGGTGCTCCGGAAAAAAACGATGACTTTCAGCCACCATGGCTGGAAGTTTTTTTGCGACCGTAGATAGCCCTTCTGGCTCCACACCGGTCATCCTCTGTCAGCAGATTTCCCCTGCTACCCCAGGCGCGCCCCATGCATCCACCGGCACAGCTGTCTCTGCCGGAACAGTCGCGGCAGGCGGTAAGCGCGTCGGCCCGGCAACGGCTGATTCGCATCAGAGATGCCCAGACCGGTGCTCCCTCGGTCAGGGCGGCAATAAAACCCTTTTCAAATACACCGGTAACGGAGTAATCGTCCGCGTGGCACAACAGGCAGGGGTACAGCCTGCCCCTGGGGGTCAGGTACGGGTTCTCCGCAAAGGTGCAACATTCTTCACGAACAGCTTCCGAGTTGCCCCAGCCAAGTGTCGCCACATTTCCCTGTCTTGAGTAGAGCTCCCGAAAGCGGGGATCGGAGTCATGGCGATCCAGCAATTCCAGGTATTGTTCCGCAGTCGGGGGGGCAATCAGGGCCCCGGCCGCCGCCCGTCCGCCCTGAATAAGTGTGCCGCTGACAACCGAGGATATCTGCAGCTGATCGGCAAGCTCCAGCACTGCCGGAATATCCGCCAGATTATGACTCATCTCGGTAAACAGGAAGGTGATGCGCGGTCCCAGGCCGCCCCGCAGCAGATATCCGATACCATCCAGAAACCCTTGGAAGGCGCCCGCGCCGCGCGTCAGGTCGTGAACCGGCGCGCTGGCACCATCGATCCCCAGCTGGATTGAGAGTCCCGGAAAATCCAGCTCGCGCAACGAGGCCACGCTCTCATCGTTGAAGAGCATGCCATTGGTCTGAAGCAAGATGGTTCGCATGCCGAGCTTGCGTGCAAATCGGATCAGATCCAGCCAGCCCGGATGACAGAGCGGTTCCCCGCCGGTAATTCGGATCCCCTCACCTCCAATGGCAGCGAACTCTTCGATCATACGGTGAAGCGCTGACTTCGGCACGTTAGCGGCCGAGTCCGCCTCGCCGGCAACGACCCAGCAGTGGGCACAGGCGAGATTACAGATGCCGGTTATGGACAGCGTGAGTGTCTTTGGGGGGCGCAATCCTTGCGCACGAAATATATCCAAAACTCCGGTGGGTTCCATGGTTTGCTTTTTCACCGTTCAAACTTTTTCAGGAGTTGCCTCAGTATTAAATACGTCTGTGAAGCTCTATGCTTCCAGTATATGGGTTCCACAAAATAGTTTAAACATAACTTTGAAAACATGGCTGCGACTATACATGGAACGGTATCAACTCAGTTTCCGGTTGTATGATATCGCAACACGATATATCATGGTACGATGATTCACACGATCCTTGATACAGAGACCGACAAGGTCTGGCAGGGCATTGTTTCACGCAAGCTGCCTCGCGATATTCAGGATGTGGCTCGTCGAAAGCTGAGAATGTTGAATAACGCAAACCGCGTTGAGGAGCTGAGAATCCCGCCTGCCAATCGCCTTGAAAAACTGTCAGGTAACAGAGCAGGGCAATGGAGTATCAGGATAAATGACCAGTGGCGGATCTGTTTCGAATGGAGTGAAGGAAACGCAGAACGGGTTCAAATCTGTGATTATCATTGAGTGAGGAAACCATGGAACGGTTAAGAAACATACACCCCGGAGAGGTGTTGCTGGAAGAGTTCCTGAAGCCTATGGGGTTATCCCGATACGCTCTTTCCAAAGCAATCGGAGTGCCAGCCATGCGCATTGGCCAGATATGCGCCGGCAGGCGATCGGTAACCGCCGATACCGCATTGCGGCTGGCACGTTATTTTGGAACCAGCGATACTTTTTGGATGGGGCTTCAGGTGGATTATGATCTTGAAGAAACCCGTTTGCGTCTGCATGAGCGCATTCTCTCCATAGAGCCGATGCGACAGGCGGCATAAAAAAGGAAGTCCATTCTGTTTCATGATTGTTTGTTCGCTTGAACTCCAACTCTTTTTTCTAAATGAAGCCACACACTGACCAAATTCCGAGAGGTGCAGCAATGAACCGATTTTTTGCGACCATAGTTCACACTTTCCTGGTTCTGGCCCTATTTCCGTTTGCCGTGGCTTGTGCTGCCGAGCTGACCGTCCCGGCCGGTTCTAAACTGACGCCTGAGCAGGCCAGCCAGCCTGTCAAAGAAATTCAGCCCAGCGGGCACCGCAGGGAAATCTCGGTATTTGCCTTGAGCAGGGACGGGCGCTATGCGCTGACCGGGGATGCGGATGAGAATAACTTCCTGTGGGATCTGAAATCCGGAAAATTGCTGCGGGAGATAGGCAAGCCCGATCAACTGCGGCTCCGGGTGCTGGCGGCCGCCTTCTCTCCCGATTCCTCCACGCTGCTCTGGGCCCGCTTCCGCAAGCATATGCCGCTGTTATGGGATGTAAAGAGCGGCAAACGCCTGGGCGTGCTGGCGTCAAAGGTAAACGGGCATAAGGCCGAGATCGTCTCCCTGGCTTTTTCAGACGATGGCCGCTATGCGGCGACCGGTGACATGCAGGGTATGGTTATCCTCTGGAGTATGAAGGACCGCTCGCTGCTGCGGCGGATAAAGGCCCATGCGGGCGAGGTCAATCAGCTTGTCTTTGTGCCGGGAGGCGGCGAACTGGCCAGTGCCGGCATGGATGGAGCGGTCAGGTTGTGGGGCGTTGAAAAAAACGAGCCGCTTGCAACACTGCTTAATCCTTCTGACGTGCCAATAACCGCCCTGGCCGTTTCCGCCGATGGTTCGGTCATGTATGCCGCTTCGGAGGATATGACGGTCAAAGGATGGAATGTTCCCTTGCGTACGCTGCGGACTACGATCTCTTTCAAGGATCGCCAGATTAACGGTATCGCTGTTTCACCGGCCGGTGATCTGCTGGCGGTGATTGAGGAGGATAACAGTGTCCTGCTCTGGAATATTCGAGAAAACAGGGTGGCCTGGAGAAATGAGCTGGATGAATCAGCAATGTCGGCCAGATTTTCACCGGAGGGGGCGTCACTGTATACTGCGGGCGGCGATAACTGGATCCGGGAGTGGCAGGTTTCAAGCGGCAAGCTGATCAGGAAGTTCGGCGGTGTCGTCGAATAGCAGTTATTCCAATTCTAAATCAAAGCGCTATCTTCGTTGGCTCGTCTTCGGCTCCTCAACGTACTAATTGTACGCTTTCGTCGCCTCAATCCTCGCCGCCTTGATTTCATCTTTGATTTAAAATCGAAATTAGCTGTAATCTTCCTTCTTAATGCCGTACTTCTTGATCTTGCGATACATGGTGACCATGTTCATGCCAGCTTCCCGTGATGCGTTTTCGATGATTCCGCCATGCTTTTTGAGAAGCCCTTTCAGCAGATCCGCTTCAAACTGCTCCAGTGCCGTGTTGAACGACAGTTCATTTGTATCGACCGTTCCGCTTTCAATTGCGCCGCCGTACTCTCCCTCGATAAATTGCGCCAGCGTGCTCCAGGATATGTAGTCGTCCGTTTCCATCGCCATGCAAGCCTCGATCACGTTTCTAAGCTGGCGGATGTTGCCGGGCCAGTCAAAATCACACAGGGCTCGCACGGCGTCGCTCTCGAAACCCTTGATCGCTGTCCCGAACTTCTGGTTCTGCAGCAGTATGAAATGGGCTGCCAAAAGCGGTATATCATCACGTCGCTCACGCAGCGGCGGCAGATGGATATTGACCACATTCAGCCGGTAGTAAAGATCCTCACGGAAACCGCCGCTTTTTATCGCCTCTTTCAAGTCCGAGTTTGTGGCGGATAAAATTCGAACATCCACCCGGGTGGGGGTGGTATCTCCAAGTCGATTGAACTCCTTTTCCTGCAGAAAGCGCAGCAGTGTTTTCTGGACATTCATCGGCAGGTTGCCGACTTCGTCCAGAAAAAGCGTTCCGCCGTTGGCCGCTTCCAGAAGACCCTGACGGCTCTCCTTGGCTCCGGTGAAGGCGCCCTTTTTGTACCCGAACAGTTCGCTCTCCAGCAATGTTTCCGGCAGGGCGCCGCAGTTGATCGCAATAAATCTTTTCTCCCGACGGGGAGAATTGTAATGGATGGCCTGGGCGATCAATTCCTTGCCGGTGCCCGACTCGCCGGTAAT
>JACMKN010000301.1 GCA_014380135.1 Deltaproteobacteria bacterium | reverse complement strand
TCCGGGCGGCAAGGCCGGCAGCAAGGTCTGGACCATGTCCGGCACCGTCTATGACAGCCGGGCGGCACGCACGACGCTGGTGGGCGCCGAGGTCATATTTCAGAACATCAGCGGCCGGACCTTCAGCATGACCACCAATGAAGTTGGGAACTTCTGGACCGACAAACCCTTCTTCAACAACCCCGCCAACAGCGATTCGAGCAAATGGAACTATAAGGCCTGGGTCAAGTACGGCAACAATGTCCGGCCCATGGTCAGTATTGCACCGGTCGGCGGCGGCCGCATGAGCTGCAGCATGCACCACGCCGGAATGGGCAGCCGCGGAGGACTGTGGGCGCTTTCCGACAGCACCCTCAAATCCTATCCGGCCACCGGACTCAGCTACAGGAAACACATCTTCCCCATAATCCGGAGCAAGTGCGCCCCCTGCCATATTCCCGGCGATACCACCGCCAGGGCCCCCGCTGGAGATCCGCCTTTCGACTATAGTGCCGGACTGGACCTGATGACCTATGAAGGCTCTGCGGTGTTTGTTGCGGCCTATACCCCGCACGGCTCAGGGCCTGTTCCTGACAGGACCTGGACCAAGCAGGGCATCCTGAGCAAGATCAACATTACTGCTCCTGCCTCAAGCCTGCTGCTGGTCAAGACCCTGAACGGCGCCAGCCACGGCGGCGGCAGTTTCTGGAGCGAGCAGGACGCCGACTACAAGGCGCTCCTGCAGTGGATCGCCGAAGGGGCGCGCAGGAACTGACAAGCTGAATGGAATATCCCCTATAACCATGATAATTTTTTATGACAGGAGCTGACTATGATGAGAATTCTAATGCTGATGATGTTCCTGCTGCTTACCTTTTCCGTTGCCGCAGCGGCCGATCCGGTGGAGGATCCCAAAGCCTGCCAGCAGTGCGGCATGAACCGGATCATGTTTGCCCACAGCCGGATGCTGATCGGCTATGCCGACGGCACGACGGTGGGGGTCTGCAGCCTGCACTGCGCCGCCACGGACATGAAGAAGAGCTGGGACAAACAGGTCGTTTCGCTCAAGGTTGCCGATTACACGACCAGGGAGCTGACGGATGCCAGGAGCGCCACTTGGGTTGTCGGGGGCCGGAAAAGCGGCGTGATGACCGAACTGGCCAAATGGGCTTTTGCCAGGGAAGAGGATGCGCAGAAATTCGTACAGGAAAACGGCGGTAAGGTGACCACCTTCGACCAGGCGCTGCAGGCCGCCAAACAGGAAATGGCTGAGCTCATGAAGATGTCTGACGAACAGCAGGCCCATATGGGCCACGAAATGGGCCACGACATGAGCGTTCATATGGGGCCGGGATCCCAGATGGTATTCAATCCCGCCTTCAGCGACGACATCTACCACGTTCATCCGGCCGGCATGTGGATGACCAGCTACAAATTCATGCACCAGGAGATGAATGGCCTGCAGGACGGCACAAAAGACGTCCCGGCCGGGCTGGTCAGTCCCCAGGGGAGCCAGCCTTACGGCTTTATGATGACCCCCACCAGAATGACCATGGACATGCAGATGTTGATGGTGATGTACGGAGTCACCGACGACGTTACGCTGATGGCCATGGCCAACTATCAGTCCATGACGATGGAGATGCTGATGAACATGGGCATGGGCAACGTTGCCGTGGCCCCCATGCGCACCAGCGGTTTCGGTGATACCGAGCTGAGGGGCATCTACAAGATCAACGATTATCTGGTCGGCAGTCTGGGTCTCAGCCTCCCGACCGGCGACACCCATCAGCAGATAGAGATGATGAACCGGTCATTCCGCGCCCCCTACGACATGCAGCTCGGTTCGGGCACATTCGACCTCAAGCCCGCCCTGACCTACAGCGCCTTGAGTGAAGACGCGCTCTGGAACTGGGGCGGACAGGCCATGTACAGCTATCACCCCGGTAATAACGACGACGGCTACAGCCTGGGGAACAACCTCAAGCTGACCAGCTGGCTCCAGCGCGCCATCGGGCCCGCCAGCACCTGGCTGCGCCTGACCTTCAACGATACCGGCCGCATCCATGGCCGGGATACCGAGATCGCCAAAATGCTGGACTCCGTGACGGGCGCCTCAACGCCCGACGCCGATCCCGCCAACTACGGCGGACAGCGGCTGGATGGTCTGATCGGGGTGAGCTATGCCAAGGGGCCTTTCAGTTTCGGAGCCGAAGGGGGCATCCCCCTTTTTCAGGATGTGAACGGCCTGCAATTGGCCAACAACTGGTATCTCACCAGTGGTTTTCAGGTGATGTTTTAGCTGTTCAAAGGATGATAATTTGAAATTGGATTCGGCCGCTATCGGGTCCCCACCCGCTAGCGGCGTTAATTAATATCTGGCTATAAAACTGATAAAGGAGTACAGTCAAAAAAATGACCCACTACACGAAATCATTTCTACCGGGCATTTCGCCCCCCTGCTTTCCGGTCATCTCCGTCCACCTCTCTGTAAAATCCTTAGGAACAGTTTGCAGGGTTCCTTTCCGGACCTTTTAGTCACGTGAAATTCTTCACCATGACCGGAAGTTCGGAAAACGCAGTCGAGTTGTTAACCCAGTCAGATGAGGAGAGCAAATGATTATCAAACGAGGTATCGTAGTGAACCATACCGGAGCGGTTGAATGGGGAGCCGGCAAGGTGGTGGAGGTGAATGCCCTCAAAGCGACGATCCAGTTCAGCGATGGAATTACCAGGAAAATTGCTTCCTCCCATTACACTATCCTGCAGCCGGCCGATCCGGCTTCTTTCGTGCAAATTCCGGAAAGCGTCCCGGTTGTAAAGGTTCGGGCGACTCCCAAACGAACGAAAAAAATAGTGCAACCGGCGGTTGAGTTATAAAATTGAACTTTGCTTAAAAGTCCAATTCTGGACAAGGTTATGTAAAAAAAATGAGGGTTGCCGGTTGGCCACCCTCATTTTTTATTAAAAGAACTGATTAGCACGACAATTTGAACAGCTTTATCTTTCGATAGAGCGTATTCCTGCCGATCCCCAATGCCTTGGCTGTTTCCGTGATATTCCACTGATGCAGTTCCAGGGCTTGTTTTATGGTCTCCGCCTCCGTTTCCTTCAAACCGCGTCGGACAGGCGCTGCCTCCCCGCTGGTCCGCATGGCCGAAAGCACGGCTGTCTCGATGCCCTGCAGCGCGTGCAGCAGACGATCAAGTTCCGGTGGGTCGAGCTCCGCAAGCAGTTCGCTGCTTGCGGAGCGCTCCTGAAACAGCTCGCTGGCCTGCAGGAACTGCGCGGCTCCGCAGACATCCGCTGTCGAAGTGCTTGCCCCGGTCAGGGCGGCGCTCTGAAAGCGGTTGTTCAGGTGGCCGGGGAGAATGACATTGTCGGGACACATCACCACGGCCCGCCGCATGACATTGGCCAGTTCGCGGATGTTGCCCGGCCAGCTGTGGTTCAGCAGCAGGCGCAGAGCCCCCGCTGAAAGTTGCGACTGGGGGTTGAAAAGGCGGGCAAAGTGTTCCGCCAGGGAAGGGATGTCCTCGCTGCGCTGCTGCAGGGGGGGAATCTCCAGGCGAACCACGTTGAGACGGTAATACAGATCCTCGCGGAAGGTCTTATCGCGGATGGCCTCTTCCAGGTTCACGTTGGTGGCGGCGATCACCCGTACGTCGGACCTGATCGGCCGTTCGCCGCCGACCCGCATGAATTCGCCGGTTTCCAGCACCCGCAGCAGTTTGACCTGGATCATCGGACTGGCATCGCCGATCTCATCCAGCAGCAGGGTGCCATGGTTGGCCAGTTCAAAAATTCCGCGCCGGGTCTGGCTGGCACCGGTAAAGGCGCCCCGCTCGTGGCCGAACAGCTCGCTTTCCAGCAGATTCTCCGGCAGGGCGCCGCAGTTGACCGGGATGAAGGCCGCGTCGGCCCGGGTTGAGGCGGCATGGATGAAACGGGCCAGCACCTCCTTGCCGGTGCCGGTTTTGCCCTGGATCAGCACGTTGATATTCTTGCCGGCCACCTTGTAGGCCAGCGACACCAGGCGCCGCATCAGCGGCGAGCTGCCGACCCGGAAGCCGACCGCAGCGGCCACTTCCGCCCATTCTTCCCTGACCTGCTCCCCCTGCCGCAGCGGATCGGCCTGGGCGGCGGCCCTGGCGATCAGCGCCTCGATCTCGCCAATGTCGTCGAAGGGTTTCTCCAGATATTCGTAGGCGCCCTGCTGCATGGCTGTCACCGCCGTTTTGACGGTACTGTAGCCGGTCATGATGATGACCTCGCAGGCCGGCTGGCGGGTCTTGATCTCCTTCAGCAGGGTCAGGCCGTCGGTGTCCGGCAGCTTCAGATCGACCATGGCCACGCTGAAGGTGGTCTCGGCCAGGGCACGCAGCGCATCCGGCTGATTGGTGGCCGTGGTCACCTGATACCCCTTTTTCGTCAGCAGCCGACGGAAAAAGCTGCAGACATCCGCTTCGTCATCGATGATCAATACATTAACAGGTGACATAATTTCCTTCTTTTCGAGTGACTGATAGGGTGTTGAGGCTGAAGACTGAAGGTAATTCGATTAAATATTTGTGCTACTTCGT
>JACMKN010000300.1 GCA_014380135.1 Deltaproteobacteria bacterium | reverse complement strand
TCGGTTTCGGCATCGTCATTGACAGCCACTCCGCCGCAGAGATAGTGGGCGGCCGGAACTACCGGCAGCCAGTCCTTGGTCATGTCCAGTCCGAATTCCAGGCAGGTTTGATAGATGTTTGGAAAGCGGTTGCGTACAACGTCGGCCGGTTCATGGGTTATGTCCAGGAAGACGCAGTCATCACCGCTGGTCTTCATTTCGTGATCGATGGCGCGGGCTACGATGTCGCGTGGGGCCAGGTCCCGCAGTTTGTGATACTTTTCCATGAAAGCCGTGCCGTCGCGACGCCGCAGGATGGCGCCTTCGCCGCGCACCGCCTCGGAAATCAGGAACGATTTGGCCAGCGGGTGAAAAAGGGTGGTGGGGTGGAACTGCATGAATTCCATGTTGGCGACCGTGGCGCCGGCACGATAGGCCATTGCCACCCCGTCGCCCGATGCAACGTCCGGGTTGCAGGTGTAGAGGTAAACCTTGCCGGCGCCGCCGCTGGCCAGCAGCGTGATCTTTGAAGAGAACGTCACGACCCTGTCTTTGTTTATGTCCAGTGCGTAGGCTCCCAGGCAGCGGTTCTGTTCCGGCTGACTTCGCTCGGCCTGGCGTCGTTCGATCTTGGCGGTTGTGATCAGGTCAATGGCGATGTGGTGTTCATATACCTGGACATTGGGATGCCGAAGCACGGCTTCCACCAGGGCGCGTTCGATCTCGCGACCGGTTATGTCCTCGGCGTGCAGTATCCGGCGGGCGCTGTGTCCCCCTTCGCGGGTCAGGTCGTAATCTTCTCCGCTGGTGGTGAACTTGACCCCCCACTCGATCAGGTTGCGGATGGTTTGCGGTCCTTCTTCCACCACCATCCTGACCACGTCCTCATGGCAGATGCCGGCCCCGGCCACCAGGGTATCATCCACGTGGGCATCAAAGGAATCTTCGGCCGAAAATACCGATGCGATGCCGCCCTGGGCATACTTGGTTGCTGATTCTGAAATGTCACGTTTGGTAATGACGGCGACGCTGCCGTGGTCGGCTGCCTGGAGGGCAAAAGAGAGACCGGCGATGCCGCTGCCGATGACCAGAAAATCACTTTCGATACGCATGGATGGGATTCCCTTCGTAGTTGTGTATACAGGAAAGCGGATTATTGTCCCGTGCAGCTGTTTTGTCAAGCGGAGAGGGTGCAGCATGCCATCTTAATCGCATTCACTGTGCTATAGAGGTGTCTTGGCGGTGAGTCTGCTTTGATATGAACAAAAATGTGTTCGATATACCCCTGCTTTCTCAAACAAATTGCATTCTCCGGGCACTTTTAGTATAGTGCGCAACTTGATTTTTATAACCTCTGCCTGCTGCAAGGATCATATCGATGAAAGAAATTCTCTCCGGCAACGAAGCCATCGCCCGCGGCGCTTTTGAAGCGGGCTGTCTCGTGGCCTGCGCCTATCCCGGCACCCCCTCTACCGAGATTCTCGAAAATACGATCAAGTACAAGGAAATAGATTCTTCCTGGGCGCCCAACGAAAAGGTGGCACTGGAAGTTGCCATCGGCGCATCCTTCGGCGGCGGGCGGGCACTCTGCACGATGAAGCACGTCGGTGTCAATGTTGCGGCCGATCCGCTCTTCACTCTGGCCTACACCGGAGTCAGGGGCGGTCTGGTACTGGTGGTGGCCGATGACCCGGAGATGCACTCGTCCCAGAATGAGCAGGACAGCCGCAACTATGCCCGCTTTGCCAAGGTTCCGATGCTGGAACCGTCCGATTCGCAGGAATGCAAGGAGTTTACCCGGCTGGCGTTCGAACTGTCCGAGCAGTATGACACGCCGGTCATGCTCAGGAGCTGTACCCGCATTTCCCACGGCAAGTCGATCGTGGATCTGGGGGAGCGTGTCGGCGACCTGCCCCTGCCCAGGCTGGAGAAAAATCCTGCCAAGCTGGTCATGCTGCCCGGCAATGCCCGCGTTCGTCATCCACTGGTGGAGCAATCCCTGCTGAATCTCTCCCGGGCCGGTTCATCGATGGCCATCAACCGTTCCGAATTGCACGACAGATCAATCGGCATCATCACCTCCGGCGTATGTTATCAGTACGTGCGCGAGGTCATGCCGGACGCTTCGACTCTCAAGCTGGGTATGGTGCATCCGCTGCCGCACGACCTGATCCGCGAATTTGCCGCCCAGGTTGACAGGCTCTACATTGTCGAGGAACTGGACCCCTTTATCGAGGAACAGGTCAAGGCCATGGGAATCAGCGCCACAGGCAAGGAGATTATTTCGCTGTGCGGCGAGCTGACGCCCGGCCGTCTCCGCAGCGCCTTCGGGCTGCCGCAGCCGGCGGCCGCTCCGGCCGAAAAACTGCCCGGTCGCCCACCCAACATGTGCCCCGGCTGCCCGCACCGCGGTGTATTCTATACCCTCAATCAACTCAAAGCCTATGTCACCGGTGACATCGGCTGCTACACGCTGGGCTTCATGCCGCCACTCTCGGCGATGGATACCTGTGTCTGCATGGGAGCCTCGATCGGCATGGCCACCGGCGTGACCAAGGTCGTCTCCGACGAGGAGAAGAAAAAGGTCGTGGCGGTGATCGGTGACTCCACCTTCCTGCATACCGGCATCAATGGCCTGATGGACATGGTCTACAACAACTCGCCGGCCACGGTGGTGATACTCGACAACAGCATCACCGCCATGACCGGTCGCCAGGATAATCCGGCCACGGGTTTTACACTGATGGACGATCCGGCCCATGCCATTAATCTCCCGCTGCTCTGCAAGGCGCTGGGGGTAAAGCATATCCGTGTCATCAATCCTCTTGACCTGGAAGAAACCCGGCGGGTGCTGGCGGAAGAGATGCAGCGTCCCGAAACCTCGGTGGTTATCACCAACAAACCATGCGTGCTGATCAAGCGCGATGATGTATTTCAAAAAGGGACGGTCTATGCGGTGGATGCAGAGAAATG
>JACMKN010000046.1 GCA_014380135.1 Deltaproteobacteria bacterium | reverse complement strand
CTGCTGGTCAAGTCTCTGCTCCCGCTGCCTGAAAAATTCCATGGACTGACGGACGTGGAAACCCGCTATCGCCAGCGCTATGTGGATCTGATTGTCAACCCGGAGGTGCGCGAGATTTTTGTCAAACGCTCCCGCATCGTCAATCTGATTCGGGAGTTCATGGTCAATCGCGATTTTCTGGAAGTCGAAACACCCATGATGCATCAGATTCCGGGTGGCGCAACGGCACGCCCTTTCGTCACCCATCACAACGCGCTGGATATGGAATTGTATCTGCGCATTGCACCGGAACTTTATCTGAAGCGGTTGGTTGTCGGGGGACTGGAGCGGGTTTTTGAAATAAACCGCAACTTCCGCAATGAAGGAATTTCAGTACGCCATAACCCCGAGTTTACGATGATGGAGTTTTATCAAGCCTACGCCACTTACGAAGACTTGATGGACTTGACCGAGGAACTGTTTTGCCACATTGCCCAGCAGGTGCTCGGCACTCTCGATTTCAGCAACCAGGGCCTTGACATCAGCTTCCGGCGTCCCTGGAAGCGACTGACGGTCCGCGACGCTATTCTTGAGTATGGAGACATCGAGGCCCGACAACTGGACGACCGCGATCTGGCCCTGGCCTACGCCCGCAGCATCGGCCTCAACCTTCCGGACGAAATCAGTTACGGCAAACTGATGATGGAGATTTTTGAGGAAGTTGCCGAGCACAAACTGATTCAGCCGACCTTTATCACGGCCTACCCGACCGAAGTATCGCCGCTGTCGCGCAAGAATGACCAGAATCCGGAGATTGTCGACCGCTTCGAACTGATCATTGCCGGCCGCGAAATTGCGAACGCCTTCTCGGAATTGAATGATCCGATCGATCAGAAGGAGCGTTTTCTGGCCCAGGTGGCCGAAAAAGACAAAGGCGATGAAGAGGCCCACTACATGGACGAAGATTATGTCCGGGCACTTGAGTACGGCCTGCCCCCCACTGCCGGCGAAGGCATCGGCATTGATAGACTGGTAATGCTCCTGACGGACTCTCCCTCAATCCGCGATGTCATTCTTTTTCCACAACTCCGCAAGGAAGCAAAATAACTGATGCCATTCGAGCTTTTTATTGGACTGCGCTACCTGAAAGCCAAGCGCAAATCGACCTTTATTTCCATCATCACCTTCATATCCACAGCCGGCGTTACTCTGGGAGTCATGGCCCTGATCGTAGTGTTAGCGGTCATGACCGGTTTCGAAGCCGATCTGAAAGAAAAGATCCTCGGCACCAATGCCCACATCGTAGTTATCAAAAGCGGCTTGCCGATGGAAAACTACCGTTCGGTCATGGACAAACTGAAGAGTTTCAAGGGGGTAGAGGCCGCTACACCTTTCATTTATAACCAGGTCATGCTATCTTCCGGCAAAAATGTGTCCGGCGTGGTATTGAGAGGGATCGACGTTGCCACCGATCGTCAGGTGACACGCCTCAGCAAGACGCTGGTTGAGGGAAGCACCGATCGGCTTGAACCGGATATGAATGCAGGGTCCGATACGACACCCGGTCTGCTGGTGGGAAAAGAACTGGCCAAGCACCTCAACCTGTTCCTGGGAGACAAGGTCAACGTCATCTCACCGATGGGCAATATTACTCCCCTGGGTATGATCCCGAGAATGAAACCATTCAAGGTCGTCGGCATCTTCAACACAGGCATGTTCGAGTATGACTCGACCCTGGCCTATGTCAGCCTGGGCCAGGCCCAGAGTTTCTTCGATCTGGGCGATACCGTCACCGGCATTCAGCTGAAGGTGGCAGATGTGTATCACACCGGGGAACTTTCCCGTACCATCAATCGCGAGATGGGGATTGGTTTTTACGCCCGTGACTGGATGCAGATGAACAAAAACATTCTGTTTGCGCTCAAGACTGAAAGAATAGTCATGTTTATTATCCTGACGCTGATTGTACTGGTGGCAGCTTTTGGAATCGCCTCCACCCTCTTCATGGTTGTGATGGAGAAGACCCGTGACATTGCAATCCTCAAGTCCATGGGCGCTACCGGCAGCAGCATCATGAAAATTTTCGTGCTGGAGGGCTTGATTATCGGTATTATCGGCACATTTCTGGGGGTTGCCCTGGGTTTACTGGTGGCCCTCAACCTGGAGCCGATCATTGATGTCATCCAGCGGGTTACCGGACAGAATTTTTTCAGTAAGGACATCTATTATCTTGATCACTTTCCTTCCCTGGTTGTGCAGTCCGATGTGGTTCTGATTTCGGTCACTGCCATACTGATCTCGTTTCTGGCAACACTTTATCCGGCCTGGCAGGCTTCACGCATGCTTCCGGCTGAGGCGCTCAGATATGAGTAACCTCCTTGAAGTGCGCGGCCTCTGCAAAACCTACACAACCGGTCCCAGCCGCATTGAAGTGTTGCGCGGAATTGATCTTGAACTGCAAGCCGGTACAACCACCGCTTTGGTGGGGCCGTCCGGCGCCGGGAAAAGCACCTTGATGCATCTTTTGGGGGCGCTTGATCGCCCGACTTCCGGGTCGGTCTACTTTCACGGAGAAGATATTTTCAAGAAGAATGACCGTCAGCTGGCCGTATTCCGTAACAGGAGCATCGGATTCGTTTTTCAGTTCCATCACCTGCTGCCGGAGTTCACCGCCCTTGAAAATGTCATGATGCCGGCGCTTATCGCCCGGGTGCCGCGGGACCAGGCGACCAGCGAGGCTCAGTCGTTGCTGAATGACGTCGGGTTGGGGCAGCGCATGACACACCGACCGGGAGAACTTTCCGGCGGAGAACAGCAGCGGGTGGCCATCGCACGAGCACTGGCACTTGAACCGGAAATCCTGCTGGCAGACGAGCCTACCGGTAATCTCGACATGAAGACCAGCGACGGCATACATGCCATGCTGGCGGACCTGCAGATCAAAAAGGGGCTGACCCTGGTGATCGTAACACACAACGAACGTCTTGCATCTGCAATGGGTACAACCGTTCGGCTGGTAGATGGAAAGCTGGACAAAACCATATAACATACGGGGGATGCGTGCCCAGTTTTAATAACATTTTAATGACATTGTCCCTGGTTGCTGTCGTTGGTACAGCGACTGCACGCGCTGAAGGCGAGAAAATTGTCGAAGTCCAGGTGCAGGGCAACCGGCGTATAGAGTCCGCAGCGATTCTGAATGTGCTGAAGATCCACGCCGGAGACAACCTTTACAACGACAAGACCGATGCCGACATCCGCTCGATCTACAAGCTCGGCTACTTCCAGGACGTTCAGGCGCTGACAGAGCAGACCGATAAAGGCACCGTCCTGATCTACACAGTCCTTGAGAAACCGATCGTCAGAACCATCAAGTTCGAAGGAAACAAGGAACTGACGACCGACAAGCTGAAGGAAGCTCTTGTTTTCCGGCAGAATGCAATTTTTTCCACCAAGGATCTGACCAGTAGTGTTGCCAAGATCAAGAAGTTATACGGCGACGACGGATATTACCTGGCGGATATCCAGACACATATTGACAAAAGTTCTCCCACCGATCTTTCCGTCACATTCAAGATCGTTGAAGGGAAGAAGATTCTGATCCAGGACATCCGTTTTGACGGAAACAAGGCCTTTTCCAACCGTAAGCTGCGCGGCGTCATGGAAACCAAAGAATCATGGTTCATGTCCTGGCTGACCAGCGCAGGCACCTACAAGGAAGAAGTCCTGAAAAACGATGCCCTGCTGATCTCCGATTTTTATCTCAACAACGGCTTTATCAATGTCAAGGTTGGCGAACCGCTGGTCAAATTGAACGACGCCAAAACAGCGCTGGAGGTTTCCATCGGTATCACCGAGGGCGATCAATACCGGATCGGAGAAATCGGATTCAAGGGAGAATTGCTCGGACCGGCAGCAGACCTGCGCAAGAAACTGAAGAGCGAACCGGGCAATATTTTCAGTCGTGCAACCCTGCGTACCGATATATTCACGTTGACCGACCTCTATGGTGACAAGGGATATGCCTTTGCCAATGTCAATCCGCAGACCCGCCCCGACAGTGAAAAGAAGAGTGTCGATTTGACTTTCGATATGGAAAAAGGTGATCTGGTTACTATTGAGCGCATCTCGATTGCCGGTAACCCCAAAACCCGCGACAAGGTCATCCGCCGTGAACTGCGCGTCACCGAAAACGAACTTTTCAGTGCAACCGGCATGAAGCGCAGCAAACAGAATCTTATGAATCTCGGATTTTTTGAAGAGGCGAACATTGCCACCGCCAAGGGCAGCGCCGGCAACAAGCTCAATGTAAATATCGACGTGAAGGAAAAACCGACCGGAACCTTCAGCATCGGCGGCGGTTACAGCTCACTGGATGGTTTTATCGGTCAGGGTTCAGTCCAACAGGCCAACTTTCTCGGTCTGGGTCTCAAAGCCAATATATCCGCTTCGATCGGCGGAAAATCGCAGACATACTCCGTCGGTGTGACCGATCCCCATTTTCTCGACACAAAATGGACGCTGGGCGGCGATCTCTACCGTTCAGAGCGCGATTACATCGACTACAGCCGGCGACTGACGGGGGGTGACATCAAGGCCGGCTACCCGATCAATGACTTTGTTGGAACCTTCTTCATGTACAAATATGAAATCAAGGATATCAACAAGCCAACCGTGGCATATCAAACTCTGCATGACAGGGATACAGAAAGTTATCCCGTTGGCACCACCACAACCAGTTCGATCCTGGGGAGCATCACCCATAACAACACCGACTACCGACTCGATCCGACCACCGGCATGATAAATTCTGTAGCACTTGAGTTCGCCGGTCTGGGCGGCGATAACAAGTTTGCCAAATACACCACAGACCATACATGGTTCCATCCGCTGTACAAAAAACTCATATTTTCTACAAAACTGAGTCTGGGTTATATCCAGGAAGTTGGCCAACCGGTTCCGATTGACGAAAAATTCTATCTGGGCGGCATATTCTCGCTACGCGGCTTCAAGGCCCGTACGGTCTCACCGATAAAAATGCAACTGTCGAAAGATGTTAACGGGAACCAGTTCAATGAACCGGTCTATCTGGGCGGCAACACCCAGTTCTACGGCAACACTGAATTCACCTTTCCACTTCTGCAGGAAGTTGGCGTAAAAGGAGTTGTCTTTTTCGATTATGGCAACTCTTTTGATTACCAAAGCAAAATTTTTGACTCATTGCTGATGAGCTACGGCGGCGGTATCCGCTGGGCATCGCCGATCGGGCCTTTAAGGCTTGAATACGGGTTTCCGCTCAATCCACGTAGCGGGATCGACAGAAGCAGCGGCAGATTTGAATTTTCAATCGGCAGTCTTTTTTAGCAACTAAATCAGACTTGTAATCCCATTAATTACGCCTGGAATGCGAAACAATCAAAGGAGAATGCAACATGAGAAAATTAGTATTGACTGGAATTGTAGCTGTTTGCTTGACCGCAACGTCCGTTTTTGCTGCAGACGTGAAATTGGGCTATATCGACATGCAGCGGGCCCTGAACGGTTCTGAGTCGGGCAAGGAAGCCAAGGAGCAGTTGGCCGCTAAAGTAAAGAAGTATCAGGACGAGATCAACACCAAACAGGATGACCTCAAAAAGATGAAAGACGAGCTGGAAAAGCAGGGCATGCTCCTTTCGGAATCTGCCCGTGCCTCCAAGGAAAAGGAATACCAGAACAAGTTGAAGGATTTCCAGCGTTTCACCAAGGATGCCCAGGATGAACTGCAGGGCAAGGACGAAGAGTTTACCCGCAAGATTCTGGAAGGAATGGAAAAAGTTATCCAGGAATACGGCCGCAAGAATGGCTATACCTTCATCTTTGTCAAAAACGAAAGCATGCTGTTTGTTGACGACAAGACCGATCTGACCGAAGAAGTGTTGAAATTATTCAACAGCAACAGAAAGAAGTAATTATGACCCCCACCAGAACACTGAAAGAACTGGCGGATTATCTGGGCGGAACTGTTCAGGGTGACGAGAATCTAGCAGTAAATGGTCTGGCGCCTCTGGAAAACGCCGGCCCGGATAAGATCACCTTTCTGGCCAACCCGAAATACGCAGCCAAGGTTGCGGACACCGGGGCCGGGGCCGTACTGATGGTGCCTGGCGGCGAGCGCTACGGCCGCAATACGATTGAGGTTGCCAATCCCTACCTGTGTTTTGCCAAACTGCTGACCCTTTTTTACACGAAAGCTCATCCGCCTTTGGGCGTGCTTCCGGAAGCGAAGGTCGGTACACAGGTAACCCTGGGCGAGAATATTTCCATTTATCCAGGCGCCTGCATCGGCAACAACGTGTCGATCGGCAACCGGACCGTAATTCATCCCGGAGCTGTCGTCTATGAGGGATCCGTTATCGGTGACGACTGTGTAATCCACGCCAATACAACCATTCGCGAGCGCTGCCGCATCGGCAACCGCTGCATCATTCAGCCCGGAGCGGTAATCGGGTCGGACGGTTTCGGCTACGCCCCCGATGGTCGTTCCTACTACCGTATCCCGCAGATCGGCATTGTCGTACTGGAGGATGACGTGGAGGTCGGCGCCAACAGCTGCATCGACAGGGCCGCCCTGGAGGTGACACTGATCAAGCGTGGCACCAAGCTGGACAATCTGGTGCAGATCGCCCACAACTGCCAGATCGGCGAGGACTGCATGATCGTCTCGCAGGTCGGCATTTCTGGCAGCACCAGCATTGGCAATCATGTAACCCTGGCGGGACAGGTCGGTGTTGCCGGGCATCTCTCGATTGGCGACAATGTCATGGTAGGCGCCCAATCCGGTGTCCCCGGTTCACTGGCGGCCAACGCCGGCTACAGCGGCACTCCCAGCATGCCTCACAAGGATTGGCTGCGGGCCATGGCTGTTGTTCCACGTCTTCCTGAACT
>JACMKN010000299.1 GCA_014380135.1 Deltaproteobacteria bacterium | reverse complement strand
GTTCTGTATCCATTGGCCGCACGCCAGCAGAAGACCCCCTTGACGTGGGCTGACCAGCGCGCCTTCCTGCTGATCGGTTTTGTGGGCTATTTCATTTCGGTCGGCCTGCAGTTCATCGGTACCCGTCTGTCATCAGCCCATAACGGCGCCATCATCACCTCGGCCAGTCCGGCCTTCATCCTGCTATTCGCCTGGCTGATGCTGGGGGAGCGGCTGACGAAGCGCAAGCTGTTTTCTGTTCTGCTGGCGACGGTGGGAGTGATCATCGTGGTTGGCTGGGACACCGGAGCGGATGGCGGAGGAAGTGCGCTGGCCGGCAACCTGGCTTTGATCGGAGCTGCTGTTACCTGGGCGCTGCTTTCGGTGATGGCACGAAAATTCTCCGCCGGCCGCTCTCCGCTTGTGATTACGGCCGGCGCCGTTTTCTGGGCCGCGATCATGACGACCCCGGTCATGTTTGTGGAATGGCGCTTTCTGCCGGTGCATGGGTTGGACAATCCGCTGCTGTGGGGGGCCGTTCTCTATCTGGGGGTGGTCGCAACGGCCGGAGCGTTCTATTTCTGGAACAAGGGGCTGAGCCTGGTGGAGGCCGGTACCGGTTCGGTGTTTTTCTTTTTACAGCCGGTGGTGGGGGCCCTGCTGGGCTGGCTGGTTCTGGGAGAACAGCTCACCCCGTCCTTCTTCACCGGTGGCGGCGTGATTCTGCTGGCGGTGCTGATTGCTTCACTGCCCTCCCCTTCCCGCTATTCCTCTTCAGCTTCAAAATGACGCCGGGTACGTCAGATTTCGTACCCGGCCGATAGCTTCCATTATTCCACCCAGTCATCATCCTCTTCAATCGCTGTGATACCAAGTCGCAATCAAACGATTACGTTGTTGGCTGCGTCGGTAACTCCTCAACGTACTGATTGTACGCCTTCGTCGTCACTCTCCTTGCCGCCTAGTACTCATTTTGATTGCAACTCGGTATGAGTCCTCGCCACATGGTGTTTTCCGCCACCACCCGCTGATCCATGAAATACTGCGGGCCGATGTTGGAATACAACTCTCTTGCCTCTTGGTTTAGCGATTTTTAGTGCGTCATTTAACGTATACAATTAATAATTCCACGGCAAAATGCTGCCAATAATAATGTAAAAAGTCACAACATCAGCAACTTGTGATATAAACTACTGAATTTTAATAGTAATTAAATTTTCATTGTTTTTTGTGAATTTGTGGGCTCAAATCTTGCTGTCTGAATTTCAAGCATTCTATTAAATGGTTATCAAGTCATTGTATTAGGGGGCATCATGGCGTTTAAGGCGTACAGAAACTGGGGCATTTTTTCAAAAATCATGAGCCTGTCGATTCTGACGTGCCTGCTGCTGGTTGTGGCAACGGTATTTGCACTGGTGCCCTTTATGCGTGGGATTATCATGAAAGAGAAACGGGCAACGGTCAGCTGTCTGGTACAGGAAGCAACAAGTCAGCTGACATCTTATCAGAAGCAGGTCGAGGCCGGGACAATCTCAAAAGAGGAAGCCCAGAAACAGGCGGCCGGGCGCATAGCCGCCATCCGTTACGATGAGAACAACTACCTCTGGATCAATGATCTGTCGCCTAAGATGATCATGCACCCGCTAAAGCCTGAACTGAATGGTAAAGAGCTGACTGACAACAAAGACCCCAACGGTAAAGCCATCTTTATGGAGTTTGCCAAAGTCTGCAGGGAGAAAGGAAAGGGATTTGTCGACTACGCCTGGGCGAAACCGGGTAACAGTCTGCCGGTGCCGAAAATATCGTATGTTGAGTTGTACCAGCCCTGGGGTTGGGTCGTCGGCACCGGAATTTATGTAGATGATGTTGATGCCCAGATGCAGAACATCCTGGTCGGGATAGGCGTGGCACTCAGCCTCCTGATCATGATGACAATCGCTGTTGCATTCTTTATAGCCCGTTCAATTACGGTTCCGACTTCTATCCTGGCCAAGCAGACCGAACAGGTAGCCAGAGGAGAGCTTGACATACAAGTTATATGTTCTTCAGATGACGAAATCGGAAGATTGTCCTGTTCGTTCAGGACAATGACAGAAAACCTGCGCGCAATCATCAGTCAGGTGGCTGGCACCTCAAACCAGGTGGCGGCAGCCGCCGCCCAGCTCACATCAGCAGCTGAGCAGATCGCTACCGGCGCCGAAGAAGTAGCTGCACAATCCGTAACTGTTGCTACCGCTGGCGAAGAGATGTCAGCTACATCATGCGACATAGCCAGGAACTGCCAGATGGCCGCCGAAGGAGCTCAACTGGCATCCCAATCTGCACAGAACGGCGCAGCGGTTGTCGAATCAACCATAATTGTCATGGGTCATATTGCTGCCAAGGTGCAGGAATCGGCCAAAACGGTTGAAAACCTGGGAGCGCGTTCCGACCAGATCGGCGCCATCATTGGAACGATTGAAGACATCGCCGATCAGACCAACCTGCTGGCGTTGAATGCCGCCATCGAGGCCGCCCGGGCCGGCGAACAGGGGCGGGGCTTTGCGGTCGTTGCCGACGAAGTGCGCGCCCTGGCCGAGCGCACGACGCGCGCCACCAAGGAGATCGGTGAAATGATCAAGGCAATTCAGAATGAAACCAAAGGGGCGGTTGCCGCGATGGAGCAGGGTGTGAATCAGGTGGAGGCCGGCACCAAAGAAGCTGCCAAATCCGGAAATGCCCTGCGTGATATTTTGGATCAGATCAATGCCGTTGCCATGCAGGTCAACCAGATCGCCACCGCCGCCGAAGAACAGACCGCCACCACCAGTGAAATCTCCAGCAACATGCAGCAGATCACCGAAGTCGTGCATCAGACTTCACAAGGTGCACAGGAATCTGCCACGGCAGCGGCTCAGCTGAGCGGCAACGCGGAGGAGCTGCAGCGGCTGGTACGGCAGTTCAAGCTGTAATCTTCGACTTTTCCCAAGGAGAAAATCGGGAAAGTCCGAGAATGTAACCTCATCCCAACACAAGCTGAACGGGAATACTCCGCCAAGGCCCCCCCGTTCAGTTTGTATATTATTGCTCTTATTCCACCCAGTCGTCATCCTCTTCAATCGGCGCGAATCCGCGCCGCATGGTGTTTTCCGTAACCACCCTCGGATCCATGAAATGTAGCAGGTAATCGGGCCCCCCGGCCTAGGTACCGACGCCGGACATGCGCGATCCGCCGAATGGCTGGCGGCTTACCAAATCCCCGGTGTTGTTGCGGTTGATATACATGTTGCCGACGCGGAATTCGCGCCGGGCCTGAGCAATGTGCTCGGGGCTGCGACTGAAGATGCCGCCGGTCAGGGCAAAGAGGGTGGAATTGGCCCATTCGATGGATTGGTCGAAATCCCTGACGCGCATGACCGCCAGTACCGGCCCGAATATTTCCTCCTGGGCGATGCGGTGTTCGGGGATGGTGCCGCCGATGATAGTCAGCGGCACCCAGTAGAAGTCACCTTCCGGAATCGGGCTGGAATAGAGCAGTTTGCCCTCCTGTTTTCCAACCTCGATATATTCCTTGATGCTCTTCATAGCTGCTGAATCCGATACGGCTCCCATGTTGTACTGGGGGTCCTCTGACGATCCCACCCGGTAGACCCTGGCCGCCTTGACCAGACGCTCTACAAATTTGTCGTAGACCGCGTCCAGCACGATTACGCATGAACAGGCCGAACATTTTTGCCCCTGGAAGCAGGAGAATTACAAAGATCTGTGCGAAATAGTGGCAGCGGTTACAACCGCTGATGCGGAACGGGCACGGGAAACGGCCCAGGGGCATGTGCGGCGCTTTAATGCGCATATGGAGGAGAAACAAGCTTGAATTTATGGACATTTTGTACGCAAAAACGCCGTGCAGCGGAAGCCGCACGGCGTTTTTGCGCAAGAATCATTCCCGACAGCCAGCTACTCCTCTGACAGCAGCGTCCGGTCATTTTCAAAGGATTTGTGGCGGATCTGGTGGAACTTTTCGATCAGTTTTTCAACAGTCAGGGCCTGCTTCTCCTCACCCTGCACATCGAAGATGATCTCACCCTTGTCCATCATCAGCAGGCGATTGCCGAACTCGATGGCGTGACTCATGTTGTGGGTGATCATCATGGAGGTCAGCCTGTATTCCTTGATAAACTTGTGGGTCAACTCCAGCACGATCTGGGCGTTTTTGGGATCGAGCGCGGCGGTGTGTTCGTCCAGCAGAATCAAATCCGGTTTTGACAGGACCATCATCAACAGGGTCAGGGCCTGGCGCTGTCCTCCCGAAAACATGGCCAGGTTTTCTTTCATGCGCTCCTCCAGCCCCATTTTCAGCTGGATCAACTGAGTCCTGAAATAGTCCCGCATGCGGTTGTTCAGGCTGCGCTTCAGCCACTTGAAGCCCTTTTTATAGGTGATCATCATGTTGTCTTCCAGGCTCATGTTGGAGGCCGTGCCCAGCAGCGGGTTCTGGAAGATGCGTCCGATATAGCGGGCGCGCTTGTACTCCGGCTCACGGGTGATGTCGCGGTCGTTCAGGGAGATGGAACCTTCGCTCGGAATGATCGTGCCGGCTATCAGATTGAAGAGTGTGGACTTTCCGGCGCCGTTGCTGCCGATGACCGTGATGAAGTCACCCTCCCTGATCCTCAGGTTGATGGTATTGATGGCCTGGTTCTCGTTGACCGTGCCGGGATTGAAGACCATGGAAACATTCCTGAGCGTTATCATTTGTCCACCATTGCCCTGCTGGCAGCCTTTTTCAGTTTCTTGCTCTGGGTCACAACCAGCAGCACGATGATCAGGAGCCCCTTGATCAGGTTGAGATCGTTGGGGGTCATTTCGACCAGATAGCCGTAATAGCGCCCCAGGTACATGACTCCGTGAAACAGGATCGAGCCGGCGATCGCGCAGAGTGTCAATACGGCGATGCGGTTGCTCTTCATGACCAGAAACTCGCCGATCATGACCGAAGCCAGTCCGGAGATGATGATGCCCTGACCGAGACCAACGTCGGCGAAGCCCAGGTATTGCGCCGCAAAGGCGCCGGATACGGCTACCAGGCCATTGGACAGGCCGACTCCGATGGTCTTGAGGGTCTTGGGATTGACCCCCTGGGAGATGACCATCTGTTCATTGTTGCCCATGGCGCCCATGGTCATGCCCAGATCCGTGCGAAAAAACAGATCTACCAGAACCTTGATGACGATCACGACCACCAGAAAGAATAGCAGCAGGATATACTCTTCCGGGATGATTCCGCCGAACATATCAGTCACCTTGGACAGGATGGTTTCCTGTTTGAGGACCGGTACATTGGCGCGGTTACCCAGGATGCGGATGTTGATCGAATAGAGCATGGTCATGGTCAGGATGCCGGCCAGCAGATTGGGCACCTTGAGGTGGTTGTGGATCAGAGCCGTGGTCACGCCGGCCAGAACCCCGCCGATGAAGGCCGCCAGCAGTGCCAGCCAGATGTTCGTGCCGAGCAGGATGCATTGGACCATCAGGGCCGCTCCCAGCGGAAACGAACCGTCCACCGTCAGGTCCGGAAAATCCAGCACCCGGAAGGTGATAAACACCCCCAGCACCATGATTCCATATATCAGCCCTTCTACCAGAATACCTTCGATCATAGCTGTGCCGGGTTTCCTTTGGTGTAGTTACTTCTTGGTCATTTTGCCGTTTTCGACGACCTTGTTGGCACTCTTGACGATATCCTTGGGGAAGGTCAGGCCGAGCTTCTTTGCCACGTCCAGATTGATCAGCAGGTCCATATCGCTGGTCCTGGTCATGAACTGGGTCGGGATCTGCTCCGGCTTCTTCCCGTTCAGGATTTCAACAACCAGCTTGCCGGTGGTTCTGCCCATCTTGTAATAATCGAAACCCCAGGCAGCCAGAACCGGGTAGTTTTCCGCAGAACTGGGATCGGCCGACATGATCGGCACTTTGGCTTTCATGGCCACGTCCGTGACGGCACTCATGGCCGATACGACCGTGTTGTCGGTGCTGATGTAAAGTGCATCCACGCGCCTGATGATGGCCTGGACCGCCTGCTTCACCTCTGCGGACTTGGAAACGGTGGTTTCCACAAATTCGATACCCAACTCCCTGCAGACCTGCTTGACGATGCCGGCCAGTACGACCGCATTTTCTTCGGAACTTGTGTAGATATGGCCGAGACGCTTGATCTTCTTGACCTTGAGCAGCAGCTCAATCTGCTGTTTGACCGGTGTCATATCGGACACGCCGGTGACGTTTTTGTCACCTTTTTTGAGTGACGCGACCAAACCGGCCTTGACCGGGTCGGTGACGGCGGTGAACACGATCGGAATGCCCTTGAGGGTATTCACCAGCGACTGGGAGGTGGGGGTGGCGACGCCGACCGCCAGAGTGACCTTTTCCGACTGGAACTTGTTGGCGATGGAAGCCGCGGCATTGATATCGCCGTTGGCATTCTGCAGGTCATAGGTAGCGTTGATCTTCGCAGCGGCCAGTTCATCCTGCAGGCCCTTTACAACTGCATCCAGGGCGGGGTGTGATACGATTTTGGATACACCAATCAGGACCTTTTTCGGGGCTTCCGCCGCAAAGGCGGTTGAGAACATAACCAGGGAAACCAACAGAAAGGGCACTACCAGACTCAAACCTTTTTTCATCGTACGCCTCCTAACTTAATATAGTGGGATGTCCAACTCGTCATGAAGAAGATTTCTGTGATGCTGGCTGTAAAATTGAGCACATTATCATTCCGGACAAACCATCGTCAACGTGATTCTGTCGTATTCTGCTGCTGCAGAGAGTGCTGAAGAGAATGTGGCGGACTAGGCCGGAAACGCTTTGCCAGACATACATTGAGAAAGACCGATCCCAGTACGATAGCCATTCCGACCGCCTGCATGACAGCGATCCGCTCTTTCAGAACAACTGCAATGCAGATCAGCGAGAGGATCGGCACCAGCAGGGCGAAGTTGGAAGAGCGCCCGGTGGGGATCATGCGCAGGGCATGATTCCAGAGGATGAAGGCCAGTGCCGTCGGAAAAACCCCCAGATAGGCCAGCAGTGCCATGACACCGGCGCCGGGTGCCCATTGCATCGGGTAGAACGGCAGCAGGCAGAGCAGGAACAGCAGCCCGAACAGGTTGAAAAGCAGCATGCCGGCGGTAATCGAGAAACCGGCATGCTTGATCAGTACACAGAACAGGGAAAAGGAGAAGGCCGTTCCCAGCGCCACCGCCACTCCCGATGAAAGGCGCACATCCCCCAGAGTCCCGCCGGAGACAACCAGCACACAGACCCCCGCAAAACCGAGCAGAACACACATG
>JACMKN010000298.1 GCA_014380135.1 Deltaproteobacteria bacterium | reverse complement strand
TGGTCTTTCAAGGCCGCCAGAAAATTGCGGGCTTCGCTGTTGTCGGGAAAGAGTCTCAGGACTTCCTGACAAGCGGCAATGGCCTTGTCCGTGGCATCCAGCGAGGCATGGATGCGGGCGGCCTGCATGCGGCTGGAGACAAAGGCGCCGGCCTCTTCTCCGGCCGCAGGAGCCGGAACCTGCCTGAGAAGCGCCAGGGCGCCGTCCAGGTCACCCTGGGCCATCAGGTCGCTGGACTGGCGGAAGAGCTGATCGTAATCCACCGCTGCCAGGCTGTTGCCGGCCAGAGTACACAAAAAAAACAGGGCCACAAAGGCCCTGCTGCATAGATATTTCATCGAAACCTTCACTGGCTAGAATTTTTTGGGATTGGTCAGGTCTTCCGCAAACCACTTGCGCGAGATCTTGGCCATGGCGCCATCCTTGACCATCTTGTCCAGGGTCTGCTGCACCTTTTCACGCAGGTCGCCGTCGCTCTTGCGGAAGGCCACGCCGAACGGCTCCTTGCTGATCATGCCGGGGATGATCTTGAACTTGCCGGGACGCTTGGCGATCATGTCGCGGCCGGTGACATTGTCCACCACAACCACGTCTATGCGCCCGGCCTCCAGGTCAAGCAGGGCCTTAGGATAGTCCCCGTATTCCTTCAGCTCGCTTGGCGCGTTGGACAGTTTCTTGACGGCCTGGATACCCGAGGAACCCTTCTGGGTACCGGCTTTGAAATTCTTGAGATCCTTGAGAGCCTTGAAACGCTTCTCCTTGAAATTGACGATGGCGATCTGGCCATCCATGATATAGGGCTTGCTGAAGGCTACCTGTTTGGCACGTTCCTCGGTCATGGTCATGCCGTTCCAGATGCAGTCGAACTTTTTGGCGTCCAGGGAGTGGATCACACCGTCCCAGGCGGTTGGCTGCCAGTCAATCTTGATGCCCAGCCGTTTGCCGACCTCTTCAGCGGCATCGATATCGAAGCCGACCAGTTTGCCATCGGCCTGACGGTAGCCCATGGGAGGGAAAGAGTCATCCAGGCCGATAGCAAGCTTGCCATCTTTTTTGACCTTGTCCCAGGAACCGTCCCCGGCAAAGGCGCTCACGGCAAGCAGTGACAGAACCAGGCACGACAACAGTGACAGCAGTTTTTTCATGATGTTCATCTCCTCAAACAAAAATTTGAAAAAGCGGACGAGAGTATTTCAGAAAAGGTCGGACCAGTCAAGGCGTGATTGCGGGGGACATTTCAGGTTTGACTGTAATTCAAGCAGCAAGTCTCATGTGGACTTCAGTTAAGATCTTCAGACCATTTTTTATCTCTGCAAATTTCAAATCATAACTGATTTGCAAATTCATCCGCTGCTGCGCTTGGTTGAAAATTTTCTTCGCATCATTTTGTAATTTCAGCTTGAGAAATGGTTTTGGAATATGCCTTGATTCTTATCTGAATGTCTGGTAGAAATTAACCATAAGGATTGGGCTTTTCCCGGTCGACAGATGGGCTTTGGACTTGTTCCGAGGCCCTTTTGCTTTTCAGGGGAATTTCTTTATCTGTAGTGACTTGCTCTTAATGATGTCGAACGCTCGGTTTGGCTGTTCCGGCCTCAGGCAGTTAATGGCAATCGGGCGGGCGACTAGGTCGGCTAGCTGTAGTCCGCTAGAATTACTCCGTTTATCTACGAAAATCAGTTCAAATCGTATTTTTGAAAAGTCCGCCGATTTATAACCCCACTGCGCCCTGTTGTCGCATATCCTTCTAAATTCCAGTTCAAGTTCCCGGTCTTCCTTTGCCCCTCTGCTTTCCACAAGGATTTGCGTTGTTTTCCCCGTCTGCCCATGTTGAATCAACTTTGCAAGCATCCGTTCCATGCAGAAAAGCATTGATAGCTCATACGGGTTGAACGGTTCCGCATAGCGGGTGCGGAGTTGATCTTTGTCGATAACCGCCGCAATTATGTCAAATGGTGCTTCTTCGATAATCACGTTAAGACATTGATAAAATTTCTCGCGCATCTCCCTGTTTGTGCGCAAAATTCCAAACGGCCCCTTTTCCTTTCGGATGTCGTGTTCGTGCAGGATAGTCTGATCGTGACCCCAAAAATCGAGCTTGAGCTGCTGGATGGCCGGGACGATTTGGTTCAGATAATCGTTCTTTGCCACCATGCAAAAAACAAGTGCGAACACAGGAAATTGCGGGTCAATCGTGGAAAGCCCGTGATCGCCGCTTTCATCGGCAAATATGAGGTAATCGCTGAAAGTCATAAGGGTTTTTTAGCCAACTCCTCAAACAAATGTTCCCGCGCTTCAGGTGAAAGTTTCCGAAGTAAAACCCCACTTTTTTCAATGCACTCGTCGGTTGTTTTTTCGGATTCTGAATAATCGGTTATCTCCCTTGTTTTAGACATATTCCACCTCGGCCAGAATCCGCTTGCCGATAGCCGGTTTGAGCGCCGTCTCCATTACCAGGTCCACCTTGGCATGCAGCCGTGCTTCAAGATATTCCCGCAGATCAACAAAGTCGAACAGGTCGATGTCGCGGCTAAAGGACACAAGAATATCAATATCGCTGCGCTTACGTTGCTGTTCGCGTACATAAGAACCGAACAGGCCGAGTCGCTGAACACCATAACGCGCCATGATATCCGGCTTGCTGTTCCTGATTATGTCAATGATTTCCTGTTTGCCCATGGTTGAGTTTTACCACAAAAGAAAAGGCGCCGCAATGGCCGCCCGGATCAAATCCTGGTAAAGGCCGGAAGGCGTCGGGGAAGTGATAAAGGGCTGTGCATCGTCAGGATTAATGCGCTGCGACAAAATGTTGTGGTGCTTTTTGTTTAACTTCAATAATGGGGGGAATTCAGATAGTATCGGCGCCTGTAACGGCAGTTGAACTGTTTTTGGGATAAAAGGAAGGGTGAAACAATGGCGTTACCTGAAACAGAACGGCATAGGGCAGACAAACTGCTGGGACAGCTTTGTGAACGAAGAACCATAGCGGATCAGGTGAAGTTGCAATACGAAACCAGAGGCAACCGGGTCACCCTGAGCGAGTCCCGGCCACTCTTCATTGATCCCGCCATCTGGAATGAAATCAAAATCGCCCAGTTTGAGTACAGCCAGGAATCACTGCACTGGACATTGTACTGGTACGACAGGAAAAACAGGCGACAACCGTATCCCACCGGAAGAAACAAGGATACGTTTGAAAAACTGATACTTGAGGTTGACTCGGATCCGACCGGGATCTTTTGGGAGTGATACCATTTCCATATCAAAGCTCCCTCTTCGTTGGTTCGTCTTCGGCTCCTCAACATACTGTTTGTATGCCTTCGTCGCCTCAATCCTCACCGCCTTGAGTGCATCTCTGATCTGAAATTGGTATGAGCCATGCCGATCAGGTGGTTCGTTTCAGTATTTGAGCACCTTGGCCAGGAAGTTCTGCAGGGCCGCTGTCCGGGGACGGCTGAACAGTTCGGAGGCCGGCCCCGCCTCTGCCACGGCACCCTCGCTGACAAACAGGCAGTAGTCGGCCACCCGGCGGGCAAAGCCGATCTGATGGGTCGCCATGATCAGGTCACGACCCTCGCGGCGCAGCTCCTCGATGATCTCCAGCACCTCGGCGGTCATTTCCGGATCAAGGGCCGAGGTCGGTTCGTCGAACAGCAGAAAGCGGGGCTTGATGGCAATGGCCCGCACGATTGCCACCCGTTGCTGCTGGCCGCCGGAAAGCTCGGCCGGTTTTTTCGAGGCGTGGGGCGACAGTTGAAAACGCTCCAGCAGGGCCATGGCATGTTCCCGCGCCGCTGCCGGGGCATATCCATGCACCTTTTCCAGGGGGAGCGTGATGTTAGCCAGCGCCGACAGGTGGGGAAAGAGATTGTAGGCCTGAAAGACCATGCCGATGCGTTGACGGTGACGCAGCAGGACCTCCCGGCTGAAGTCCAGCTGCTCGCCGTCGATGGCCAGGCCGCCCCGGTCCGGAATCTCCAGCCCGGCGATCAGCCGCAGCAGCGTGGTCTTGCCTCCTCCGGACGGTCCGATGATCGCCAGGGCCTGGAAATCGGAAATCGTCTCGGTTATACCCTGCACGGCCGCCTGGCCGCCGAACCATTTTTCCAGGCCGTACAGATCAAGTCTCATAGCGGTACTTACGCTCCAAGACCCGGCTGGCCAGTGAGATGGGGAGTGTCAGCAGCAGGTAGCCCACTGCCAAAGGGAGGTAGCTCTCCAGGGTGCTGTAGGTGAAGGCGTTCACCTCCTGGGCATTGAGGGTGAATTCGCTGACGGCGATGATCGAAAGCAGCGAGGAATCCTTGATGATCGAGGCGAACTGGCCGGCCAGCGGTGGCAGAAGCCGCCTCAGGACCTGCGGGAATACGACGTAGCGGTAGGTCTGCCGGCGGGTCAGCCCGATGGCCCGGGCCGACTCAAGCTGGGATTCCCCCACGCTTTCGATCCCGGCCCGGATGATCTCTGAAATATAAGCCCCGGCAAACATCGAGAGGGTCAGCACGCCTACCAGATAGCGGTTGGAAATCCCGAAGGCATCGGCTACCACATAGAAAAAAACCAGAATCTGCACCAGTAGGGGGGTGCCGCGGATCAGCTCGACGTACAGCGTCCCCAGCGAGCGGGCCGGCAGGAACGGGCAGCGCCGGGCCAGGGCCGCAGCCAGGCCGATCACCAGACTGCTGCCGAGTGCCGCCGCGGAAATGGCCACCGTCATCAGCCATCCCAGCAGGAACTTCTGGCGATAGGCTAGCACGGCGCCCCAGTTCCAGCCGTACTGCAACTGATGAAAGGCAAACGAGAAGACCAGCGTCACCAGCAGCAGGGCCAGCAGCCAGCCCACCAGCCGGGACAGGAAAGGAGTCGCCTCCTCCCGCCCGCTGCGGTTGACAAAAAATAGATTGGTGAAGAATTGAGTCATGGTTGAGAGATCAGGGGTCAGAGATAAAACGGATAGCCCAGCTTCTTGAAGGCATCTTTCTGTTCCTTCAGGTACCTGTCACCCAGTCGTTCAAAGCCGCCCTTGGCCCGGAACTCCTTCAAAAAGGCATTCACCTTCATCTTCAGGGCGTCATTGCCCTTGCGCACCCCGACCGCCCAGGACTCCTTCTGGAACGGGACCAGCAGCGCCCTGGTGGTGGCCTGGTTGCGCTGCCAGTTCTGGTAGGTTGACATCTGGTCATAGATGAAGGCGTCGGCCTTGCCCTGCACCACCTCAAGGACTGCCGCCGACTCCTTGTCCAGCACCAGCAGTCGGGCCCGTTTGATGTTCCTGGCAGCAAAGCTGTGACCGGTGGTCCCCTTTTTCACGGCCACCGTCCGGCCGGGCAGATCGAGATCCCTGATACCGTTGATGGGAGCCGTCTTGTTCACCAGCAGGCAGAGCCCGGTACTCAGGTAGGGATCGGAGAAATCGATCGATCTGGCCCGTTCCTCGGTTGCGGTCATGGACGAGATGATCAGGTCGATCTTGCCGGTTTTAAGCGCCGGAATCAGTCCGTCAAAGGCACTGTTCTCTATCACAACCTTCCTGCCAAGCGCCTTCCCCAGCTCATGGGCAAGATCAACGCTCACCCCCGCCGGTTTGCCGGAAGTGTCGGTCATCTCAAAGGGGGGATAGGCCAGTTCCATCCCCACCACCAGGGTATCTTTCTCCGCAGCCGCAGTCCCGCCGACTGAAAAAACCAGCACCAGACTGAATGCCACCATCGCCAGCATGCTCCGTTGCAACCGGTCTCTCCGCATGACAAATCTCCTTGGTACGGGTATTGTTCGGGCACCATCCGACGCCATACCCGATCCGGTCTGAAGTATAGCAGTTCAGGACGCTGCCGCAAGCTCTTTATGCCAGTCAAACGCCCTGTAAATCCGGCCGACCGCAGCGGTCGATTTTGTGTTTACAAAACAGCTCCGAGCCGCTACATTCAGGACCCTAAAACGAGGTTTTGACGGTCTCTCGCAGTTCCAATTATCAGGAGGTAACGGTATGAAGGCAGTTCTGATGGATGCTTTTGGCGGAGTGGAAGTTCTCAAGGTAGGGGAAGCGGAAAAGCCGGTTCCCGGTGAAGGTCAGGTGTTGGTCAAAGTGTTTGCTACTTCGATCAACCGCCCCGACCTGGTGCAGCGTGAAGGCAAATATCCACCACCTGCGGGTGATTCCGTGATTCTTGGTCTGGAAGTATCGGGCGTTATCGAGGAACTGGGAGCCGGAGTCAGCGGATGGCAGGTCGGCGAGCGGGTCATGACGCTGGTGGG
>JACMKN010000297.1 GCA_014380135.1 Deltaproteobacteria bacterium | reverse complement strand
TCAATCGTATCGGCCCCGATCTTGCGCAGATTAAGCACCAGCCGCAGCTGTTCAAACAGCTCGCGCTGCTCGGCAGTCAACGGCGCAGTCAGGCTCATCTCGCCGGTGATCTCGGCATCCTGACCCGCCTGGCGCTGTCTTGCTTCTTTGGACAACAGCCGGGTAACATCAAGATTCGAAAACGAACCGGACGCGGCAATCATGGGAACTTCCGGCCGCAGGTCGAAAACCCCGCTGGCCAGGAGTGTCCCCCCCAGCAGATCCGCCTGAAAAAAGCTGAGACCGCTCTTTTCCTGACTGAACAGCAGATCACCCTCCAGCGCGGTAAGCTCCAGCGGTCCGCCGGAGGCTTTGGTCCTTACGCTGCGGATTGAGAACGAACGGGAGCCGTGCAGATCGCCGCGTAGATCATCATGGATCCGGCCGACAATTTCCGCCGCTCCGGGGTTGGCCGTCACCACGGCCGCCGGCCGGACCAGGGTCGTGGAGAGCGGCGTCCAGCGCTCACCCTGGGCCGCTGCCAGGGCGTACACCCGGTTAATCGCGATATCGGATCGCAGGCCAGCGACCCTGGTCCCGTTGGCGAGCTGAACGCCAAACTCCTTTGTTTTCAGGGAGCCGTGCAGCGCAAGCTCACGACCGGCGCTGAGTTCGACCCGGGCGCTGCCGTTGATATTCCCGGCCACGTCAATGCCGGGCAGAAGCGGCCTCAATTCAGGCGAGAAGGCCCCCTCAACAGTGGCAAACAGGTTGGCGTCCAAGCGTTTGATCAGTGTCGCCGTGCTGAAGGGCTGTTTTTCGTCCAGCAACGCATCGATGCGGCTGACGTTCAGTTCGGCCTTGTGCGAGAGAGCCAGCGCATCAATCCGCAGCTCTTCGTTCAGGCGGAACTCCCGCCAGTCGGAAAGTTCGCCGTTGAAGGCAAACGAGCCCTGCCGGGAGGGGAACTTCCCGGCCGCTCCCGGCAGGCCGCTCACTCCGGAGAACAGCAGACCGCCTTCAAGCCTGGCCGAGGCACCTTTTTTGGTTGAGACAATCCGCAGATCCGGCCGGGATCGCGCGCCTGTAACTTTGATCGCCCCCTTGTCCGAAGGAACCGTAGCAGAAATATTATCAAGCTTCACACCCAATTCGAATTTGTCAAACAGCGCCAAACCGGCCCGGGCACTCCGCAACGGCTGTTTCTCGGTCGTCAGAGCCTTTTCCGGCAGCGGTGCGGCCAGATTCCAAGCCGCATTCACAACTCCATCGGCTTTCAAACCGGACGGCACAAAGGGGGCGGCAAACGGCATCACGCGCTGCAGGTCAAACCGTGCAGTGCCGATGCTGGTGGCACGCCGGGGTGACGCAGCCGAAAGGGCCGCTTCGGCGGTGACCCGCAGAAAATCACCGACCGAAATCAGCGCAGTTGCCCGCTGCAGGGTCGGCCGACCCGCTTTGTCGGCCGGGAGACGCAGGCCGGTCGCTGTCAGAGAAGCGGACAGCGGGAGCGGGGCAACGCGTTTGCCGGACAGCATAGCCTGCAGGGAGGCAGCCGTAACGACGAACTCCGGGAGAGTGGCCTCGATGTCACCACTCTCGGCGGCACGGGCCAGAAAGCGGAGCTGCGCATGTACTTTTTCGATGGAGGCTTGAGTTCCGAGCGAAGCCCGCTCAAGGTCAAACGTATGGGTCAGGACAGCGGAAGCGGCCAGCTTGCGAGGCGAGGCGCTCTTCAGATTGAGGTCATTGACGGTCAGCCCGGCCTTTCCGCGCACCCCCTGAAGCGTAAGCGGCTGGGGACCGGAGAGCACAGTCCGCCTGAAACTCCAGAGCAGATCGGCCGTCAGCCTGGTCGGCAGTTTGGCGTTCAGCGGACAGGCCGCCTTTTCGAGGAGCAGCTCGAAATCATCTGCTGTGAGTGTCCCCTTTTTCAGCGCCAGCCGGACATGGGGGAGTCTGATGCCGAAGCCGGCCAGCGCCAGATCGCCGTTGTTCTTGGGGCCGTTCAGATTAATCGAGAGAGAGCGGAGAAAAGCTTCCCCCGCAAGATCCTGTACGGGAGCGTTGGGAGGGAGAAACGGGGCGGCCAGGGGCAGCGCCCGGGCGAGATCCAGCCGCAGGGGACCAAACCGGAATTCCAGCGAGCGTTTCGGATCGGACGGGCGATGTACCGAAGCGCTCCAGGCGGTATTTAACAGGCTCGGTATGGCCAGGGTGCCGCCCTTGAATTCGACCCGCTGACTGACATGATCGGTGGCAATCTGCTGCAGCAGCTTCACATCCAGTGGTCCGATCCGCTTTGCTTTCAGTGCCCCGCCGCTGGCAGCCAGTCCGCTTCCGTCAATCGTCAGCACGGCCTGCAGATCGCGCTGCGTATCCGTCTTGGCCCGCAGCAGAAGCTCGATACTCCCCTTCAGTTTCGGAACCGCAGGCGGGATAAAGGGCTGTGCGACCGCCAGCAGTCCGGGCAGGTCCAGCTTCCAGCGCGCAACAAACCCGTCCGCCTGGCTGAGTCCGCCGGAGAGCTTGATGCTCGTGCCGGGCGCCGCCGCGTCGACGGCAAAGAGCGCCGAGGTGAGACGGACCCGACGCTCTTTGGTCACGAGGTCGCTCACCTTTGCGTTGAAGCTGACTTTTCCCATCTCGCGGCCATCCACCGCTACCCGGCCGTTCAGCTCCGCCGTAACTGGCCTGTCTGCCAGCGAAGGCATGGCCAGGCGGAACGAGAAGTCCTGCAGCCGCAGCTGCTTTCCCGGTGCCGGAGTTTGATACACAACCTGCAGCGGCGCTGCCTCGATCATGACGCGCAGATCCACCGGCAGCGGGAGGTCGAGTTGCTGAATGCGCTGAATCGACTCTGCCAGCAGGGTCAACGGATCTTTGGTCGGTGGGGGCGGTTTTTCCGGCCCTGGGGCAAGTTCAGCCCGCACGTTTTGTATCCGCACCGCGAGATCGATGCCGAAGCGTCCGTCTGCACCGCGAGCGACGGAAGGGACAAAGATTATCTGATCGATGTCGGTTTTCAGAAGCGGCGCCGGACCGTCACCGAGTTTGAGGCCGGACAGCGTCAGACCGTCGGACCAGGTCATGACGAGACTCGACCAGGCCACCTGACGTTTCAGGGAGGAGGAGAGCGCTTGCCGGATCCGGATCTGCGCCGCATGGCTGCTGACAAGAGCCGGAAGGAAAATCAGGCCCACCAGCAGCAACAACATGCCGCCGGCAATGGCAAACGCAGCTATTTTGAGTGTCAGCTTGATATGTGATCTTCGCATGAGATGCTCATCTTATTGCGACTTGGCAGGCCGCACCAGGAACTTGTCACGTACCGCCTCTTCGACCTTGGCTGCAGCCTCGAAAACGGTAGGCCAGTCTGTTTGAAGGAATTTGAAATCGGGCATCTGTATCTCCGCTACAACAGGGATTGATGTTCAGAAATTCTGTTTATCTCGGTCGGATTCACCCCGGCCTGTCTGGCAAAATCGGGCCAGACTGTCACGGCCTCTCTTACCTGTTTCAATACTTTCGGCGCCGTGCCGATGCCGAAGCGGTCGGCAACCGCCAGCAGGTCAGACTGCGTAATGCCGGTAAACTTGCCATTCACCGCCATAAGATGCTGCCAGGTCCATTCTCCGGCGGGATTAAAGGCATAGGTCACATCGTAGGCGGGTGCCAGTTCCCAGTGCATCCCTTCCCGCAGCATGAATGAAATATTCTTGGTGTGGTCATCGCAATTAGCCGCCATGACGTTGAAGGCCATGCGCCGGAACGCCTCCTCAAGCGTAGCGTAATCCAGCCCCAGACGGATGACGGTCTGCAGAAACTGGCTGTAGTCATGGGTGGCTTTCTGCTTGTAGTCCAGATGGGCCATGGCACAGAGAGATTGCAGATGATGCTTGCGGTTTCCCTGCCGATCAAAGCGCCGGGTCATGAAGTGCGCCCGGCCGTTCTCTTCCAGCAGGCGACAGGGTGACATGTTGATCCCGGCGGCACACGCCATAAGGTAGTAGGCAAACTCGATGCGGCCATAATCCTGCGTGCCGCCCAACTCCAGGTCGGCACCCATGCCGTCGAACTTGAGCAGCCAGTGTTCAAAGCCGTCCTCCACATCAAACTGGCCCGGTCGTATCTCATCGGTTGCAGGGTTCCAGGCAATGGCCGCCTTGGCCCGTGCGCCACCTGCCGATGTTCCAACCTGAATGATCTGGGCCAGTGCGGCTTTGGCGAGTTGGTCCGAACCGAGTTCACCGTGTACAGCCTTCCGGGCGCTTTCGACCAGACGGGACAGCTTGATGGCCGTACTGCTGGCAATAGCGGGAGTGCGGGCCGGCTTGAATTCCAGCGCCCCCATGCCGCGCTTGCCCATATAGGCCAGACGGTCGAGGGGCGTCACCTGTTTCTTTTCAATACCCTTGCCAGCCATCCAGGCATCAATCAGGGCATTGCCGAAATCGTCCGGCAGGGCATCGGCCAGCAGTGCCGGCAGGCGCTTGAAACTCAATTCGGGAAGATCGACAAAAACGAACGGTTCCCGGGCTTCGGAAAGCGGCATGGCAAACGGCGCAAGCTCAATACCGGATTTGATGAAGCGCTTGTCGTACTCGAAGGCGTAATAGCCCAGATTCGGCGTCAAGGCGACAGCACCGACGGTCTTGCCCCAGATACGTACCTCAATGGCCTGGACCGGTTTATACATGGGAAGTCTCTCTGCTTTTGGAAGCGCGTTGTCGTGGCTGCCTGGCTTTCAGCATCTGCATCGGGCTGATGCCTACCGTCGGTGCCAGGGTCTCAAGCCAGTCGGCCCGACCCAGGGAGCGCAGGACCTTTACCAGGGAGGACAACGTTGCCCCTCTGCCGTTTTCCAGATTTTTTACGGCATTGAGTGCAACTCCCGCCTGCCCGGCAAGCTGGCGTTGGTCGATGTTCCGGCGCAGGCGCAGATCGCGCAATTGCTGACCGAACTCAATTTCCATTTCTTCCGGTGTTTTTGAACTTTGCATAAAAGTCCTTTTTAAGTCTCTTGATGCAAATATTGTAACCAATAGACTTAAATTAGTCCATTATTTGTTTATGTTTTGATTTAACTGCTGGTGGCGGGTGGGGCAGGGGGCGTTTGGGCCGGGAGAATGGTCAGCTGCAGTTCTTGTGTCCTGACTCCGAAGGGTGCAAATACGTACGTCGGTCGCTGTTCCGTGGCGACGGCTTCACCTTTGTGGAACTCCAGTCCCAGGCTGCTTGCCAGCTCCTCCACCACGTTCTCAGCGGATTCATCCCCATCAAAAACCAGGAGCAGCTTGCCACTGCGGGCCAGCAGCCGTTCGTAGGTATACTGCTCGGCCTCGGAGAGTCCGCAGGCGACAGTAATGACCCGTCCGGCATGTACTGCGCCCACGGTTTCCGTTCCCAGGATGCCGGTGGGAGCTGTTGCCAGCAATCCCATCTTGTCCGCCAGGTCCCGTGCCAGTTTGCAAGGTGGTGCCGAGACGATGCTGATGGCGTCAGCCACGGTCGCATGAGCGTCAGGTTTCGGGGCGGGAGTTTGAGCTGAGGCCTGCACTGGAGTCGGTACTTGTAGCGGTGTCTGTGCCTGAGTCGGTGCTGGTGTCAGAGCTGGAGCTGGAGGCTGTGTTTGTGTTGCGGCCTCGGCTGCGGCGGGTGTCGTCGGGAGTGGTTCGGTGGTGGCTGACGTCCTTGAAGCACTGTCTCTGCCCTCTTTTGCGGGTAGTGGAATGCGCAGCCGCTGTCCCGCTTTAAGTCCCTTCGGCGATGAAATGCCGTTCAGTTGCATCACCTCGGGAATCAGGCGCTCTGCTGCCGCATTGGACAGGCCGTACTGTTTCATCAATATCAGGAACAGATGTTCTCCCGGCTTTACAACATAAATGCTTTCATTGCCGGATTTGGTGGCTTTTGCGTTCTCCGCTTCCGCCGCAACGCGGCTGCGGTGCTTGTGTTGAGCCGGTTTTGCAGGTCGGGGCGGCGCGATTCTGCGTAGCTCTTTCAGGCTGATTTCACCCGTGGTGGTCGGGGATGATTGCGGTTTCTGCTGTAGCTGCGGTTTCGCCTTGGGCTTGGCGGGGCCTAACTCCTTCAGGTCAATATCGAAGTCATTCTGGGCGGCATGTGCCAACGGCGGTATCAATGTCATTACCACTACTATACCCAGCGCTATTCTTTTGACCTGCCTCATTATGACCACTCCTTG
>JACMKN010000296.1 GCA_014380135.1 Deltaproteobacteria bacterium | reverse complement strand
GCGCCGTCAGGATAACCTTGGCAATTCCGGCGGCCTGCAGGTGCTTGCCCAGTCCTTCCCGGTCACGCCACTTGCCGGTGTTGTCAATCAGAATGGCGTCATTGATGCCGTACCGGGTGTAATCCACCTGCTCGGGGGCATCGGCGTAGATGATGCGGATCATGTTGCCGTTGGCAATGATCGCGTTGGCTTCCTCGTCTACTGTGATAATGCCCTTGAACTGGCCATGAATCGAATCACGGCGCAGCAGACTGGCGCGCTTCAGCAGGTCATCCGCCCCGCCCTTGCGCACAACCGCCGCCCTGATCCTCAGTTTTTCACCACTGCCGGCCTTCTCTACCAGGATGCGGGCCAGCAGTCGGCCGATACGGCCAAAGCCGTACAGCACGATATCCTGGGGTTCCGTGCGCAGGGCGACCCGGCCGATGTTGATGCTTGCCAGTTCGCTGCGCACAAACTCTTCCACCGGCAGCGCCCCTGACAGGCCTTGAAATTTGACCGTCAACTTGCCGATATCGACCCTGGCCGGTGCCAGGTCAAGCTTGTCCATCGCTGCCAGCAGCGGGAATGTTTCCGGAACAGAAAGCTCTGAATCAAGGATCAGCCGGGCGAAGCGGTGAGCCTTGAGAATATCGATAACCGAGCAATGAACCAGCGAACGCCCGTACACCGTCGGAACGATATTGTGATCGCGGTAAAGTCGGCCGATAATCGGCAGCATCTGTTCGGCGCAGGCCTCGTGGGTTTTCCACTCCTCCAGGTAACTGGCTTGCTTGTCTACATCCATCTGATTTACCTCCATTTTTTGGGTTCGTTATTTCAGCTGACACGTTTGGCTCGCTGTCCGAGATTTGAAACGCTGATTATAGTATCAATAAACTTTTTTCACCAGCCTTAAAAGTCCATCCAGAATGGTCAAGGGGCTGGGCGGACAGCCGGGAATATAAAGATCAACCGGCAGCAATCCATCGACGCCGTTATGCACTTCGGCGTGATCCTTGAACGGGCCGCCGTTGATCGCGCAGGCCCCGGCCACGATCACCAGCTTCGGCTCGGGGATGGCGGCATAGGTGTCCAGCAGCGCCAGGCGCATGTTTTCGCTGACCGCTCCGGTCACAAACAGTCCGTCGGCATGGCGGGGGCTGGCAACGAACTGAATTCCGAAACGCCCCAGATCCCAGCCTATGGTGGAAAGCACGTTGGTATCGGCCTCGCAGGCACCGCAGCCGGCGGCGCTCACCTCGCGCAACTTGAGTGAGCGACCGAAAAGCCGCAGCAGCTCTCCTTCCAGCGCCCCGCCCGGCTGGTACTGCTGACCGGCAGTGACCGTCAATCCCGCGCGGCTGCGGCTGGCCAGACGGGCATCGGTCGAAAAACTGATCGCGCCGTCCGGGCAGGCGGCGCTGCACTCCCCGCAGAACAGGCATTTTCCCATATCCAGCGCCAGCGGGCCGGTCGCGGAGATAGCGCCATAGGGGCAGGCGGCGGCACAGTCACGGCAGCCGTCGCCGCAGCGGGCGGCGTCCAGAACCGGCAGGCCGCGGAACCTGGGGGGCAGCGCCAGCGGAGCCTCGGGATAGGCCATCGTGCGATGCCCCTGGCGAAAACGTTCAAGAATCGCTTTTAACATTCAAACTCCGGGTCAAGGGCAAATCCTAACCCCTCCCCGCTCCCCTTATCAGGGGAGAGCTTTTAAATATCCCCCCTGATAAGGGGGGATTAAGGGGGGTTGGTTTATGAAGCTTCACAGGTCAAAGCCGCAATACGACAGATTGAAGCTCTTGTTGCAGATCGGAAAATCGGAGATCTGCTGTTCACGCAGCGCCAGGGCCAATCCCGACCAGTTATGGAAGGAGGGATCGGTGATCTTGTAGCGCTCAAAGCGTCCCTGTTCGTCCGTCAAGGCCAGGTGGCAGATTTCGCCGCGCCACCCCTCGGTCAGGGCCACGGCGCAGCGATCGGCCGCGAGCGCTTTGACCGGGTTGCGGGATCCGCCGCCGCGCGGCAGATGACCCAGCTGTTCGACTACAAAATCCAGGGAACGTTCGATCTCCAGCCAGCGCAGCAGCGTACGGGCGTAGACGTCACAGCTGCTGACGGTTACGACCGGTATCTGGCTCATGCGGAAGATACCGAAGGGGTGATCCCTGCGCACATCCCGGTTTATGCCGCAGGCACGGGCCGCCGGACCGACCAGACCGATTTCACGGGCGTCCGACTCTTTCAGCACACCGGTGTTTTCCAGGCGGGCCATGACCGACTGGCTGCTCCAGAGCAGCTCCACCGCCCCGGTCAGATCTTTGCGGACATTCTCCAAACGCTTCAGAATTTCTTCCGCGATGGAGGCATCGCAATCGTAGCCCAGGCCTCCCGGACGAAGCAGGCCGCGTCCGAAGCGGCTGCCGCACAAGAGCGCCGTCATATTCAGAAAATCGCCCCTGATCCGGCCGCAGAAGGAAGCGGTCGGCAGGTAGCCCACATCTCCGGCAATCGCACCCAGATCACCGGTATGATTGGCCAGCCGCTCCAGCTCCAGCGCGATTCCCCGCACGGTTTCGGCCCGCGGTGTGGCATAGAAGCCGCCCAGCGATTCCAGGTTGATGCAGTAGGCCTGGGCATGCCCGACCGTCGTGTCACCGGCGATGGTCTCCATCTCGTGCATGGTACGGGCGGTCGGTCCGCCGATCAGGGCCCGCTCTATGCCGCGATGCTGGAAACCTAGTGATATCTCCAGATGGAAGACCTCTTCACCGTGACACTGAAAGCGGAAATGCCCCGGTTCGATGATGCCGGCATGCACCGGTCCGACCGCCACCTCGTGGACCTCGTCGCCCTCGACCCGGTAGTAATCCATGACACCCGCCAGCAGGCCGCCGCCATCGCTGTCGTGCCAGAGACCCTGCCCCTCACACAACGGCTTCTGGAAACGGACCGGCTTGAACCAGGGATGCCCTTCCGGACGCACCAGACACTGCTCGGCTATTTCGCGCTCAAACAGCTGCAGCTGCGGGCAGGCCCGCGCCAGCGACGGAAAGGAGCGCCCCACCAGGGTGGCGGCAATGCCGAGCACTCCGCTGCCGGCCCGGGAAGACATGATGCAGTAGAGGGTTGCCCCGCTGTCGGATGGAACGCCTAAGTAGGAACAAACCCGCCAACCTCCCCCAACCGCATCCACAATCATCTGAAAAAAGGTGTCGTTGGACAGCAGCGGAATTTCGCTCCGCGGAAATGAGGCGCCATTATAGAAGGTTTTCATGCCTTGGCTCACGGACGCACCTCCAGCAGCAGCGCTGCGTCACGCAGAAGATCCAGAAGCGGAGCCGGAATCCAGACCCCCAGCATGAAGACCAGCAGCAGCAGACCCAGCGGCGGACCAACCGTCCCAAACGTATCACGATAGGAAGTTGCCTCACTGTTTTCCGGGACCTCCCCCATTACCATCGGCAAGACCGTCAGCGCCATGCCGATGAAGATGATCGCTAGAGAAAGCAGAAACAGTACCCCGACCAGCGCCCGTCCCTGCGTGAAGGCGCTGCTGACGATCGTGAATTCGCTGATGAAGGGAGCAAAGGGGGGCGAACCGGTGATGGCGATGAACCCGGCCAGAAACAGGCCTCCCGACCAGGGCAGCCGCCG
>JACMKN010000295.1 GCA_014380135.1 Deltaproteobacteria bacterium | reverse complement strand
CGGCAAAGCCAGCCTGAAAAAAACTGTCACGATCAAGAACATCGCTGCAACGGAGCTTGATTTTCATCTCTTCGAGTACTCGGACTTCGATCTCAGTGACACCGGACTCGACGTTGGAGACACAGACAACATTGAGGTCTTTAACAACAAGGTCTATCAAAACGGCCTACAAAAAGTCGGCGGGTTAACACTTGTACACGAAACAGAACTCCCGCCCGGCAAGTTCGACATTGACAATAACCAGATATATCTTTTACCGGAATTGGAGGACGCTGCACCCACCGACCTTTCGACCCCCCAGACCCCCTACCGCTACAGGGAGGACCTGCAGTTCGCCCAGCAGTGGGATTTACCGATTAAGGTCGGACAATCGGTCAGCTTCACCATCACCGACAGTTTTTATCCGAGATTACCGGTTACAGCTTCAAAAACACATATCGGATGTGTGACATATCAGGGACAGGCTGACTACACGATCGGTTTTGACAATCTTGCCAATAGCGAAGAACTCACCAATCTGAAGATCATTGATTTCCTTCCCGGCAATACGGCACCCGTCACTCCGCTATCAATTGACCGCGAGTATGATCCCAATACTAACACTGTAACATGGAGCCTGCCGACACTGGCGGCCGGCGCCATTGAGCAGACCAAAGAGTTGTCCATTATCGCGAACTCTGCCGCTGATTTTACCAACGAACTGCTGCTGGTCAGCGACCAGGCCTTTCCTACCCGCATTACCGATCCCGCCGTTTTATGCAACCATCCTCCGGCGATGAACTATATTTCGAATGCAGCTATCAATGAGAGGGGGGCGTTCAGCACTCAGGTTATGGCTTACGACCCCGACAGTGGTCCGCTCGTCTATGCGTTGAGCGGTGCTCCCACGGGTATGACCATTTCTGCTGCCGGTTTTATCAGCTATCCGGTCGGCATCCCAGGAACTCATGTAATCACCGTTACAGCCACCGACAGCGGCGCAGGTAATCTCTCGGCCAGCAGGACCTTTACCCTGACGGTCGCGGGCGAAGTTGTCAACCAAACCTATGTTGTCAAGGTGCCTGGTAACCCTAAACCCGGTTTCAAAACACTGCAGGAAGCCTATAGCGATACCGGTACAACAAGCGGAATGACTATCCAGGCGCAGGCCGCTACCTTCGGCATCTTCACTATGAACAGGGATATCAGTGTGACAATCAAGGGCGGCTATGATACGGACTTTCAGACAAACAGCGGTGTGAGCAAGATCCAGGGACCGTTTACTATTCAGAAAGGATCAGCCATTGTGGAGAATCTGGTGATTCAGTAGGGGAGGGGGCGAGAGCCGGCTTCGACTCCGCTCAGTTGGCGGTTAGTATCAGTTAAACAGTTAAAAAAGACCTCCGAAGCACATGGCCCCGGAGGTCTTTTTTAATATTCGCGTCAGGTTGCCGCCGGTTCTCCCGCCGGGCTCTTCTTTCTTCTGCGACGTTTCTTCTTTTCGCCATCCGCTCCGGTTGTCGCTTCCGTGGAAGCCGGTTTGGGAACAGCCGGCGCTGCCATCGTTTTTGTGGGGCGTGCCGGTGGGCGACGGCTCTTGTCCGGAGTGCGACCGGCGCCAGGTTTATCGCGTTTCAGATCCTGAACCCGCTTTGGCCGGGCTGTTCTGACATAGTTGTTGACAAACAGATCATCTTCGGCCCATTCGGTCGGAATCTTGCTTTTGATGTACTCCTCGATGGCCTCGATGAAGAAGGCGCCATCCTCGTCAGCCAGTGATATGGCCTTGCCTTCGGCGCCGGCCCGGGCGGTGCGACCGATACGATGCACGTAGTCTTCGCAATCCTGGGGCAGGTCATAGTTGATAACGTGCGAGACACCGTCGATGTGCAGGCCGCGCGAGGCCACATCGGTGGCGATCAGGATCGGCAGAGAACCATCCTTGAAGTCATCCAGGATCTTCATCCGCTTGCGCTGTTCGACATCGCCGGAGATGACCCGGCAGGGGAAACCGTTGGCGTTCAGCAGGTTGTGCAGGTGCTCGGCTTCACGTTTGGTGTTCATAAAGATCATCGTGCGTTCCATGCCGTCACGCCGCAGGAGGCCCAATAAAAGCGGAAACTTCTCCTTGCGGGAACAGTGGAACAGAAGCTGCTCGACCCGTTCGGCGGTCATGCTCTCCGGCGTGACCGAAACCTTTACGGGAGAGTTCATGAATTCGTAAGCCAGTTCCATTACCCGCTGATTGAGAGTGGCGGAGAACATCAGGTTCTGGCGATTGTCGAAGGGGGGCAGGCGGCGCAGGATGAAGCGCAGATCGGCAATGAAGCCCAGATCGAACATGCGGTCGGCTTCGTCGATCACCAGTATTTCAATCCCCTTCAGGCTGTAGACCTTCTGCTTCAGGTAATCGATCAGACGGCCCGGAGTGCCTACGATTACGTCGGCCCCATCCAATAGGGCATTCTTTTGCTTCATATAATCCACACCGCCATAAATGGCCTGGATTGCCAGTCCACAGTGGGCACCCAACAACTGGGCGTCAGCCTCGATCTGCACAACCAGTTCGCGGGTCGGAGCCAGAATCAGCGCTCGCGGTCGGCAGCCGGAACCCTTGTCTGAGAGCAGTCTGGTGAAAAGGGTGATCAGAAAGGCGGCCGTTTTACCGGTGCCGGTCTGGGCCTGACCGGCTATGTCAGTTCCTGCCAGCGTTATCGGCAGCGTCTGTTCCTGAATCGGGGTGCAGGTGCTGAAGCCCGCATCAGCAATACCGCGCAGCACCTGCTCGGGAATATTCAGTTCGTCAAATTTCATAAAAATCCTCTATTGAAAAATTGTTTGTAAAAACAGCAACACCATATACTCTGATGCCTGTTCTGGCAATCGAAACATGCTGCCGCAGTCGGCAACATGACATACGTACGTACCAGAAATGCTTTGACAAAACGGAACCCATTCCTTTAGTATGATGCGAATTTACATTAAGGATACCATAACGATGCAGGCTGCACTCAATATCGTCGGCGAAGAGCTGATACTCGTCGAAAAACAGTTCCGCAAAGACCTTGAGTCTGACGTCCCCCTTATCCGCAAGGTTGGAGAATATGTTCTATCAAGCGGTGGGAAGCGTGTAAGGCCGGCTCTATTGCTGCTGGCAGCCCGTCTGTGTGGATACTCCGATGGTAAGGCCGTTCCGCTGGCCAGTGTGATCGAATTTATCCATACCGCCACCTTGCTGCATGACGATGTGGTTGACAGTGCCACTCTGCGGCGCGGCATCGCTTCAGCCAATACTCTGTGGGGAAACGAAGCCTCGGTGCTGGTTGGTGATTTTCTTTTTTCCAAGTCTTTTTCGCTGATGGTTGGTGTCGGCAGTCTGGATATTCTGCGGATCCTTTCCGGCGCCACCACGATTATCGCCGAAGGTGAAGTGATGCAGTTGCTCTGCACCGGTGAAATCGATCTGACTGAAGAGCGCTACATCAGCGTGGTGCGTTCCAAAACAGCAATCCTGATGTCTGCGGCTTGTGAAGCCGGAGCCGTCCTGGGTGCTGCCTCAAGTGAACAGCAGCAGGCGCTGGCTGATTTCGGCATGGATCTGGGGATAGCCTTCCAGTTGATGGACGACACACTCGACTATATTGCTACCGAAGAAGAGTTCGGCAAGAGCATCGGTCACGATCTGGAAGAAGGCAAGATCACACTTCCGCTGATCCATACCTTGCGGCACTGCAGCGATAACGAACGCATTGCCATTGAAGCTGTCGTTGACAAGGATGAAATGTCGCTGGACGATTTCCGTCATGTTTCCGGCCTAGTCAAGCAGTATGGCGGCATCGACTATACGACAGATGCCGCGAAGCGTTATATTGCACGCTGCATAACCCGTCTGGACCTGTTTGACGTCTGCCCGGTACGTGAGGCCATGATCCATTT
>JACMKN010000045.1 GCA_014380135.1 Deltaproteobacteria bacterium | reverse complement strand
GGGGAGATGAAGTCCGGGCGAGATGCTACGCAGGTGCGGAAGTCGCTGCAATTGCTGGAGACAGCCGCCAAGGGGACGGACAACCTGATGCCGTATATCCTTTCGGCGGTCAAGAGCTACGCCACCCTGGGCGAGATCGCCGATGTGTTCAGGGAAGTGTTCGGGAAGCATACCGAGACGGTGGTGCTGTAAACAATAAATCTGTTTGGACTAAATGAAAGGTATCCCATGCTGACAAAAATAATCCATATCGGTATTGCCGTGAAATCCCTGGAAGAATCGCTCCCGTTCTATCGCGATAACCTGGGTATGTCGTTTGCCGGAATTGAAGATGTTGCGGAGCAGAAGGTGCGGGTGGCCATGTTGCAGGTCGGTGAATCTAAAATAGAACTTCTGGAACCGACCTCTGAAGACAGCCCGGTTGCCAGGTTTATTGAGAAAAACGGTGCCGGTATCCATCATATCGCCTACGAGGTCGCGGACATCGAGGCTGCCATTGCCAAACTGGCAGCCGAGGGGGTCAGAATGATTGATGAGAAGCCCCGCTGTGGCGCACACGACACACGGATTGCCTTTTTGCATCCCAAGTCCTCCGGAGGAGTACTGACAGAGCTTTGTCAATGCGGGCACTGAACAGGCATATTAAGAACACTTTACAAAATATCTTTTACTTACAGAGTGTTACAAAATTGGAACATTTTTTTTGCTTGACAACCGTTTGATTTGTTGTATATTTTGCCCACTTAAATAAAACAAAGTACTGAAACAAACGACCCCTATAAGTAGCTAACCGATTGATAATAGTTGATTCCAGCACTTGCTGGCAGCAATGACCGGGAGCGAAACACACTGTGAACGTTTCAGCAAGAAATATCATAATAAAATATACCTATACCTTTGGGCGTCCGAATCTTTTTCGGCTGTTCAGGGGTATTTGTGTTTACAGGTAGCGTAATGATGATTTAGATGGCGGTTGATGTGCGTATCAGTGCCAAATTGACTTGAAAGGTGGTGACCATCGCAAGGAGATTAATCTGACAATCACGTTGTTGCAGTAGTATCAGGCATCTTATAAAAATGAAGGGGGCACACATGAAGTTGAAAAAAACAGTAGCAATCGCAGCAGCAGCAGGTGCACTTACCGCAGTAGCAATGCCGGCCATGGCATTTGAAAACGAGTTCCACGGCATGTACAAGCTGAAGTATTTCCTGTCCAACTATGAAAACGGTAGTTCAGGCTTTATCAATCCGAGCCCACAGACTGTGACACCGGCAACTGGCAGCATTTCCTCCTCGGCCCGTAAAAATCTGAAAACCAATAACTACTTTGAGCAGCGTGCCCGTATCCAGTACAGCGCCAAGGCCAGCGACGATCTCAAGCTTGTAACCCAGTTCGAAATCGATTCGGTTTTCGGTGATAGGGCACAGGGTTTGGCTGGGCGTGGTTCCGGTGGCGCTCTCGAGTCGGATGCCGTCAACCTTGAGACCAAGCATGTCTATCTGGATTTCAAGATCCCTTCGACTCCGGTCAAGGTTACAGCCGGTATCCAGGCCTACAAGGATGCCTTTAAAGGTGTATTGCTGGATGCCGATATTGCCGGCATCAACACCGTCACGAAACTGGGTCCGGCAACACTCGGACTCGGTTACTTCCGTGCCTATGACCAGAGCTATTCACTACCCACTTTCCGCACAACGAGAGGCATTGACAATCTCGACATACTGGCCCTCAACGCATCTTTTGATCTTTCAAAAGACTTGAAAGTTGGCAGTGCCTACTATCTGTATTCCGATGACCGCAGTATCCCTAATGCTGCAGTAGGTTCCACCAACATTCATACTCTGGGCGTCAATATGGATGCCAAGCTTGGCCCGCTAGGCCTGAGCGGTTTTGCTGCGATGCAGCAGGGTCTGACAAAGGGTACCAACTCTCCTACCACCATCAACAGGGTTACCTACAATGGTTATGCCTTCAATGCCGCTGCTAAACTGGCTGTTGGTCCCGGCACTCTGCGCACCGCAGCCCTTTACACCACTGGTGATGATGGTAGGGACGGTATCAACACTGCCTGGCAGAGTACCCGCCAGGCACAGGATCAGGTAGGAGTCGTTCCATCTGGAGCAGCGACTAACAGCTACAACGATTCCAACATGATGCTGCTCAACCGCTCTACAAACATGGGCGGAACAACTACCGATCAGAATCTCGTGTATACTACCAATAACAAAAATCAGGGCGTGTTTCTTTATAGCCTCGGTTTCGATGCCAAGTTGGGTTCCAAAGCTTATGCCAATGTAAATGCAGGTATGGCATGGGCTTCCAAGACCAACTCCAGCACCGCCACCGCAAGGCCAAGGGATCTGAATACCAGAAGTGTTGCTGGTACAAACTACCTCGGTACCGAAGTCAACTTTGAGACCGGTTACAAAATGTACGACAACCTGACCGGCAGTCTTCAGGCGGCTTATGTGCTCCTGGGTGGTTACTACGAGAATACACTGGCCAATGGAAAATCTCCAGCGGACCCTTACACTGCACGCGTTGTGCTGAGCTACGCGTTTTAATTAAATCTCGACATGATGTCATGAAGGGCGGGAGCAATCCCGCCCTTTTTTTATGGTCTTTCCTTTGACGATTGCCGAGAGCTGTGATACATTCCCGGTTCGGAATTCTGGGGGGCCATATGCAAAAAGATCATCTTGTAATATTGCTTGAATCCATAGACAGCAAAGTACAGCTCACAATGGAGGCGGTTTCTGCGCTTGACAATAAAATTGACCGAGTTGAAAAGCGATTGACAGATAAAATTGACATTGTAGGTTGCAAGGTCATGGGCTTAAGCAAGCGCCTGGATGCGGTTGAAGAACGTCTTTCATCCGAAATATCAGAAGTAAAGTCGGATTTGGCTGCCCACCGTAACGACACAGAATTGCATCACTCACAACCGAAACGCCCGCTGAAAAGAGCTTGATTCCCTTGAATCCCAAATCAAAAATCATCTGCATTGCCAACCAGAAAGGCGGTGTCGGCAAGACGACCACCGCCGTTAATCTTGCGGCCTCGCTGGCGGCGTCCGAGCGGCCGACCCTGTTGGTTGATATCGACCCGCAGGGCAATGCCACCAGCGGAGTCGGTGTCGACAAAGCCCGGCTGCGCCATACCGTCTACGATGTCTTGATTAATGGGGCCGATCCCAAGAGCCTGATCATCGATACCGGCCAGCCCTTCCTGCATATTCTTCCCTCCAACGCCGATCTGGCGGGAGTAGAGCTGGAGTTGATCACCGAAATCGGGAGAGAGCAGAAACTCAAGGTTGCCCTGGCCTCACTGGCAGACCAGTACCGCTACATCATCATCGATTGTCCGCCGTCGCTGAACCTGCTGACGATCAATGCCATGACAGCCGCCAATTCGGTGTTGATACCGCTGCAGTGCGAGTTTTACGCCATGGAGGGGCTTTCCCAGATTTTGCAGACAATCCGCCTGATTCAGAAGGGTCTCAATCCCTTCATGGTGATTGAAGGGATTCTGCTGACCATGTTTGACGCCCGTGGTAATCTGGGAAAAGAAGTGGCAGCTGAAATACGTACGCATTTCCCGGAGCAGGTCTTTGAATCGGTTATACCCCGCAATGTACGACTGGCGGAAGCCCCCAGTCACGGCAAGCCGATCATGTACTACGACATAACCTCGCGCGGCGCTGCCAGTTATATGCAGTTGGCCCGTGAGATCATAAAGAGGGAGGCAGCCAATGGCTAAATTAGGTGGCCTCGGTAAAGGAATGGCGGCGCTGTTGCAGGTGACCGAGACGGTGGATCAGTCAACGAACTACTTCATCTGTCCGGTCGAAAAAATCCGCCCCAACCGTAATCAGCCTCGCAAACATTTTGCGCCTGATAAACTGGAGGAACTGGCCGCATCAATCCGTGAGCAGGGTATTATTCAGCCGTTGGTGGTAACCAGGAAGGACGATCACTTCGAGATCATCGCCGGCGAACGCCGCTGGCGCGCCGCGCAGAAGGCCGGACTGCACGAGATTCCGGTTGTGATCCGTGAGGCCACGCCGGATGCGATCATGGAGCTGGCGCTGATCGAGAACATCCAGCGCCAGGACCTGAATGCCATCGAGGAGGCCCAGGCCTATCGCTCGCTGGTGGAGCATTTCAGTATTTCCCAGGAGGATGTTGCCAGGCGGGTCGGCAAGAACCGGACGACAGTTACCAATTCACTGCGTCTGCTCAAGCTGCCGGATGATATCCAGCGTGATATAGTCGAGGAACGGCTCAGTATGGGTCATGCCAGGGCGCTGTTGTCTCTGGATGGTGCCGAACTGGTAGAAAAGGCTCGACATGAAATACTGCAGCGTCAATTGAGTGTCCGTGCCACAGAAGATCTTGTGCGCAGGCTGAAAGTTAATCCGCATCCGGTGCCGGTCAAGCGTCTTCAGCAGCCGGACCTGTTAATGACCGCTCTGGAAGAACAGCTCCAGAAGCGATTCCAGTCCAAAGTTGCCATTCGCAAGGTGGGGACTAAAGGCGGGCGTCTGGAGATCCACTTCAACGATTCCGATGAATTAACCCGCATTGTCGATCTGCTTGATATCTGACGATTCCAAAAAATATCCAAGTGAGCTCAATTGTCTTGACAGTCCGGCGATTGCTATGATACTTAGTCGCTGTTTACACCTATTTATGGGATACAGTATACAACTCAGCATGCCTGCAAGGGGTAGGTCGTGATAGAATTAAATCTGGCATTTGCAGTACAGCTGATCAACTTCGGCATCCTCGTCCTGGTTCTCAACATTTTCCTTTACAAGCCTATCCGCAAGGTGTTGGCCGATCGCCGTGCCGTGATCGAGTCTGCCCGTGCCAAGACGGCGTCGGTTGACGAGCAGGTGCAGGCCAAGATGGCCCAGTACGAAGCCCGTTTGCGCGAAGCAAAGGCCGAGGCCGGTGTACGCCGCGCCGAATCGCTTAAGCAGGCCCAAGTTGAAGAGACGGCCGTGCTGGAGAAGGCGCGTAAGACATCCTCCGATTCGTTGGCCTCTATTCGCACAAGAGTTGCCAAAGAGGCGGCTGATGCGCGTGAGTTGCTGAGAATGCAGGCCGAACAGTTGTCCGGCGATATCTGTGAGAAAATACTCGGGAGGAGCCTGTAGACATGTTGATGGTATCCGATCGTAATAAAAAAATTGCATGTTTGCTGGCATACATTGCCTTGGTAGTTTTTGTGGCAGATGCAGGATTTGCTTCCGAGTCGGCTGGCGGAGCTCACCACCCTGACAGTGGCGCCCAGATGAAAGACTTTGGCTGGAGGGTACTCAACTTCGCCATTCTGGTCGGAATTCTGGTGTATGCGCTCAAGAAGGCCGATGTAAAGGGCTCCCTGGCTGCACGACAGGCTGATATTGAAAAAAGCCTGAAAGATGCCGAGACGGCACGCGATGCTGCCGAGACAAAGCTGCGCGAGTACGGCGCCAAGCTTGATCAGGCTTCCAAAGAGATTGACGAGCTTCATGCAGCCATCATTCGAGAGGGTGAGCAGGAGCGGGTCCGTATTGTCGCCGAGGCCAATCTGGCTGCCGAGAAGATTATTGCGCAGGCCGCGCTGTCGGCCGGGCAGGAAATTATTAAGGCACGCAATGAGTTGCGCATTGAGGCTGGCCGCCTGGCAGTCGAAATCGCAACCGGCAAATTACGCGGTTCCATTCAGAAGAACGACCACGACAGATTTGTCGGTGAATATCTTGACAAGGTGGTACAGATCCAGTGATCAACAACACGATTGCGAGACGATATGCAAAGGCGCTGGTTCAGCTTGGCTCGGAGGGTGGTCTTGTGGACCGCTTCCGCGAAGAGTTGGCTGCTGTTGATCGCCTGTTTGCCGGCAATGCCGAGTTGCGCGCCGCCTTTGGCGACCCGGCTCTTACACTTGTGCAGAAGAAAGCCATAATGAAAGAGCTGGTTGTCAAGTTATCCTGCTCCGAGTTGGTTGGTAACTTTCTGCTTCTTCTGGTGGACAAGAATCGTACAGCTTTTCTTGGCCAAATTGTACAGACCTATGAAAAGCTTGCGGATGAGTTTTCCGGCGTAATACGTCCGGTTATCAGGAGCGCTTTTCCGCTGGATGACAGTCAGGTTGCTGCTATTCAGGTGGCGCTTGAAAAAAAGAGCGGTAAGAAGGTTGTTCCGCAGGTCATTGTGGATGCGACTCTTCTGGGTGGTGTTGTTACCCAGATAGGCGATACCGCCTACGATAGTAGTGTTAAGACCCAGCTTAAACGGATTCAAGATATATTACTGAAGGGGTAGGAGTTTCCATGGAAATCAAAGCCGAAGAGATCAGCGAGATCATCAGAAAGCAAATCAAGGAGTATGGTAAGGAAGTTGAAGTGTCGGAAACCGGCACTATCATCTCCATCGGTGACGGTATTGCCCGTATTCACGGTCTGGCTGGTGCCATGGCCGGTGAGCTGCTGGAATTTCCGGGCGGCGTGACCGGCATGGTCCTTAACCTTGAAGAAGACAACGTGGGAGCGGCCATCCTGGGTGAGTTTTCCGAGATAAAAGAAGGCGACACCGTTAAGCGTACCGGTAGAATTACCGAGGTTCCGGTTGGTGATGCTCTGATCGGCCGTGTTGTTAACGCGATTGGTCAGCCGATTGACGGCAAGGGCGCCATCAACACCAGTACTTTCAGCAAGGTTGAGATCAAGGCTCCCGGCATCGTCAGTCGTAAATCGGTACACCAGCCGATGGCAACCGGCCTCAAGGCGATTGACTCCATGGTTCCGATCGGGCGTGGTCAGCGTGAGTTGATCATCGGTGACCGTCAGACCGGCAAGACCGCTGTTGCACTGGATACAATCATCAACCAGAAGGGTGGCGACGTGGTTTGTATCTATGTCGCTATCGGCCAGAAGCGATCCACGGTTGCCCAGGTTGTGTCCAAGCTGACCGAATTCGGCGCAATGGATTACACGATTGTAGTTGCAGCTACCGCTTCCGAGTCGGCACCGCTTCAGTTCATCGCGCCCTACACCGGTGTTACGATGGGCGAATACTTCCGCGACAACAAGAAGCACGCTCTGATCATTTATGACGACCTTTCCAAACAGGCTGTAGCCTATCGTCAGCTTTCCCTGCTGCTGCGCCGTCCACCAGGACGTGAAGCTTATCCAGGTGACGTTTTCTATCTGCACAGCCGTTTGCTGGAGCGAGCCTGCAAGTTGTCCGATGAGTGTGGTGCCGGCTCTCTTACCGCTCTGCCGATCATCGAGACCCAGGCTGGTGACGTTTCCGCCTACATCCCGACTAACGTCATTTCAATTACCGATGGCCAGATTTATCTTGAATCCGATCTTTTCTTCTCCGGTGTTCGTCCGGCCATTAACGTCGGTCTCTCCGTCTCGCGTGTCGGTGGTTCTGCTCAGACCAAGTCGATGAAGCAGGTTGCCGGTACATTGCGTCTTGACCTGGCTCAGTATCGTGAGATGGCAGCTTTTGCCCAGTTCGGCTCCGATCTCGACAAGGCCACCCAGATGCAGTTGGCTCGCGGAGAACGACTGGTCGAGATTCTGAAACAGCCACAGTACCGTCCGATCGCAAACGAAAAACAGGTCGTAATAATCTTTGCCGCCAACAATGGCTTTATGGATGAACTTCCGGTTGCAGTACTCAAGCGTTATGAAACGGAGTTGTACTCATACTTCGATAACCGTCAGACCGAAATGTTGGCTGAACTGCGCGATAAAAAGGCGATTGACGATGACCTGAAGAAGCGCATGGTTTCAGCGCTGGAGCAGTTTAAAAAGGAATTTACCGCTTAAGCAAGGACGGTTTGAATCATGGCGAGCCTTAAAAGCATTAAAAAACGGATTGTATCCGTAAAAAATACGCGCCAGATCACCAAGGCCATGAAAATGGTTTCGGCGGCGAAGCTGCGCCGAGCGCAGGAAAATGTGGTAGCTGCCAGACCATATGCGAAAAAACTTGGTGAAGTACTGCAGTCCCTGGCCAGCAATCTTGAAGGCGACCTGCACCCACTGCTTGAAAAGCGTGAAGCCAAGAAGCTCCTGTTGATCGTAGTGACGTCGGATCGTGGACTGTGCGGTGGTTTTAACAACAACCTCTGCAAAGCCGGTGAGCGTTATATCAAAGAGAAACAGGGCACCTACGAGCAGATCAGCGTTATGACGGTTGGCCGTAAAGGATTCGAGTATTTCAAGAACCGCCTTGCTGTATATAAAAATTTTTCAGGCATCATTTCCAAGCCAACCTATCAAATCGCCGCCAAGCTTGGTCAGGACGTCATTGATGGATTCCTGGCGGGTGAGTATGACCAGGTCGAGTTGTTGTACAACTCTTTCCGTACAGTCATGACGCAGGATATAACCTTTCAGCAGCTCCTTCCCGTAGAGCCTGAGGAAAAGGGTGCCGTTGACGAAACACCGGTAGAATTCATTTACGAGCCGTCTGTCGGAGAATTGCTGGCTGAAATCCTGCCAAAAAATATTGAGGTACAACTCTTCAAGTCCATGTTGGAGTCGGTAGCCGGTGAACATGGCGCACGTATGACTGCCATGGACAGCGCCTCCAAAAATGCGTCCGAGATGATTGGCAAACTGACCCTTCAGTATAATCGCGCCCGTCAGGCTGCCATTACAACCGAGTTGATGGAAATCATCTCCGGTTCGGAATCCATCAAGGGATAATATTTAAGATCGATCACTATATGAGGCCTCAGGGCCGCAGGAGGACAAAGTTCCATGAGTCAGAATACTGGAAAAATAACGCAGGTCATCGGCGCTGTTATCGACGTCGAGTTTGAGCCCGGCAAACTGCCGGAGATCTATCACGCTCTTCGGGTTACCAATCCGGCTATTGATGACCGTGAGAACAACCTGGTGCTTGAAGTTGCCCAGCATCTGGGAGAAAATTCGGTCCGTACGATCGCAATGGACTCCACCGATGGCCTCAAGCGTGGCCAGGTCGTTATTGATACCGGTAAGCAGATCTGCGCACCGGTTGGTCGCAAGACCCTGGGTCGCATCATTAACGTCATCGGCGAGCCGGTTGATGAGATGGGTCCGATCGGCAATGAGAAGGAATACGCTATCCACCGCGAAGCTCCGCCTTTTGAAGACCAGTCCACCAAGGTAGAAGCATTTACGACCGGCATCAAGGTTGTTGACCTGCTGGCACCTTATGCCCGCGGCGGCAAGATTGGTCTGTTCGGCGGTGCCGGCGTCGGCAAGACCGTTCTGATCATGGAACTGATTAACAACATTGCCAAGCAGCACGGCGGTTTCTCTGTTTTTGCCGGTGTTGGTGAGCGTACCCGTGAAGGTAATGACCTTTGGATGGAGATGAAGGAGTCCGGCGTTCTTGACAAGGCCGCGCTTGTTTACGGCCAGATGAATGAGCCTCCCGGTGCGCGTGCCCGCGTTGCTCTTACCGCTCTCTCGATTGCCGAGTACTTCCGTGAAGAGGAAGGTCAGGACGTTCTTCTTTTCATCGATAATATCTTCCGCTTTACTCAGGCCGGTTCAGAAGTTTCCGCGCTACTGGGACGTATTCCTTCAGCTGTTGGTTACCAGCCTACATTGGCCACCGAGATGGGTGAGCTGCAGGAGCGTATTACTTCAACCAAGAAGGGTTCGATCACTTCGGTTCAGGCTATCTATGTTCCTGCCGATGACTTGACCGACCCGGCCCCGGCTACCGCCTTCGCTCACCTGGATGCAACCACAGTTCTTTCGCGTCAGATTGCCGAGCTTGGTATCTATCCTGCTGTTGACCCGCTGGATTCCACTTCGCGTATTCTCGATCCGCAGGTTATTGGCGAAGAGCACTATGCTATCGCGCGTTCTGTGCAGTATGTGCTTCAGAAGTACAAAGATCTGCAGGACATCATTGCCATCCTTGGTATGGACGAACTTTCCGAGGAGGACAAACTTGTTGTTGCACGTGCCCGCAAGATCCAGCGTTTCCTTTCACAGCCGTTCTTCGTGGCGGAGGCTTTCACCGGCTCTCCCGGCAAGTATGTCGAGCTGAAAGACACGATCAAGGGTTTCCAGGAAATAGTTGCCGGCAAGCACGATCATATGCCTGAGCAGGCTTTCTACATGGTGGGCTCGATTGAAGAGGCCATTGAAAAGGCTGCCAAGCTGGCTGCTCTATAATTTAAACGTGTAGGGGCATCCCCTTGCGGGTGCCCAAAGCTGGGCAGGTGCGAGATCTGCCCCCTACAAGGATCATATATGGCTGAAAAGATGAAGCTTGAAATAGTTACTCCCTATAAAAAAGTCGTCGATATCGAGGTTGATGAGGTTACCGCCACCGGAAAGCTGGGTGAATTCGGAGTTCTTCCCGGTCACGCTCCTTTTCTAACTTCCCTCAAAATCGGCGAACTCTGCTACAAGGCTGACGGTACTGCTGTTTCCATGGCGCTTAACTGGGGTTACTTTGAAGTGAAAGACGACAAGATCATTATTCTCGTCGAAACCGCCGAGTACGCTGAAGACATCGATGTGGAGCGTGCCAGAGCAGCGCAGGGTCGTGCCGAAGAGGCGCTTAAAAAACTGTCGCCGGAAGATAAGCAGTTCAAGGTATACGAGGCAGCTCTGGAACGGTCAATTATCCGTATGCAGGTTTCCGGTAAAAGCTCCCGTAAGTAGGACAAACTGAAAATATCATTTCAATGATGGAGCGGCTGCGATGCCGCTCTTTTTTTGTTTGATGGTAAATATGGCCTGTCTTTGCTATAAACTTTCTGCTGCTCACTTTACTGCGGGAGTTCGATATGACACAGTCAGCTGAACTTAAGCATTACCCCTGTTACGAAATATTTTCCCAATCCACCGGTGTTGAAATCCGTTCGTCAATCAAGAACCATGAGGAACGTGCCGTTGTAACCGAGCGCTCCGGCAGAGTCCAGTTGCGCTTCTTCAAGCTGACCCCCAAGTCGAAGCCGGACGAAGTTACCCAGATCCGATTCATCTGTGAACCGGATGAAGCCTTTGGTCTGGCACTAATGATCAGTCAGGTGGCTGGTTCCTCGGTTCCTTGCAAAGAAAAGCTGGCACCACACAAGTATGTAGTCGGAGAAGGAACAGAGACGGTCACGACGCTTGCCGTTGAAAAGTGGGAGCGGGGCGGGAAAAGCGGCTATGCCCTGACGGTGGGTCGCGGTAAAGATTTTATCAGTGTGCCGACGCCGTTGTCGAAGTTCCTCTTTGCAGCCGAATTTCTGAAATATTTATCTACAGATCAATGCTGGGTGGAGCGGCCCGATAGAATCACTGCTGCAAAATCAGCATCCTGATATGTCCTGATATGTCACAACTAAAACGTTACAACACCTTCTCCGCTGAGCTGAAGCGTGTTTTTAACTGCAAGGTGCAGCGCATCTCGGTTGATGCAGGCCTGACCTGTCCCAATCTGGACGGCACGCTGGATGCGCGCGGCTGTATCTTTTGTGGTGGACATGGCTCCGGATCACACGGTATCAAGCGTGGACTGCCCATCGCCGGACAGCTTGAGGACGGCAAGGAGGTCATGCGTCGCAAGTACCATGCTTCAAAATATATCGCCTACTTCCAGGCATTTTCCGGCACATACGCAGCGGTTGAACATTTAAAGCGATACTTCGACGAGGCGCTCTCCGATACCGACGTGGTGGGCATCATCACAGCAACCCGCCCCGACTGTGTGCCTGGCGAAGTTCTCGGTTGTCTGGCAGAGTTAAGCGAACGCACCTATTTCTGGCTTGAGCTTGGCATGCAGTCAATGCACGACAAGAGCCTGACCTTGATCAACCGCCAGCATGATCATGCCAGTTTTGTTGACGCGGTCGAGCGTGCCAAGGCGTCCGGCTTGCGAATATGCGCCCATGTCATTTTGGGATTACCGGGCGAAACACGAACGGAAATGTTGGCCACGGCTGTAGAATTGAACAGGCTGAAGGTAAATGGCGTAAAAATTCATCTGCTGCATGTCATGCGGGGAACCGAATTGGAGCAGATGTACGGACGCGGCGAAGTTGGTGTAATGGAGCGCGACTGTTATGTCGGGTTGGTGTGTGATTTTCTGGAACTGCTTGATCCGCGTATCCTGATCCACCGCCTGACCGGTGATGGAGGCCATGCAAATCTGATGGCTCCGCTCTGGTCGCTGAAAAAGTTCGAGGTGCTCAACCTGATCGATGCGGAGATGGAGATGCGTAGAACGCGACAGGGCAGCCGTTTCAATCCCTCTTAAGCTACATCTCCACCCGTGTCACAACACCCTGCAGTTTGGCGGCAGGCAATTTGTTGAACTGAACGAAGTTTGGGGTCAGCTTCTTAATCATAGAAAATATTTTCCAGACCGGGTTACCTGTGGCAATATCCTCTATTCCGTAAAAAATGACTTTTTCCATAATACCGTTATCCTTCAGCAATTGCTCGATATCAAACATCTCCATGTAGCCGGCCCTGACCTCAAAACCATCCAGCCCGGTTCCCAGATTTTTTGTAAGGTCGCTTTCAAGTCCATATGGTTCGTCGGTGCGAACGATGGAGATCAGCACATTACGTTCATAGATAATGTTTGAACGGATAGTGCAGTGTACCAGATAGGGTGGGATGGTGTTCCACTCCTTGACAAAGAACAGCCCGGTGCCTGAGATGTGTCCCTTGTTGTAGATCTGTTCGTAGCTCATCAGGTAGGTTTCCAGATCCAGCGGTTTGAGAGCACGGTACAAAGCCTGCTGCCCCCTGGTCCAGATCAAAATAGCGGCAAAAGGCAGGGAAGCGAGTATCAGCGCCCAATATGCTCCATGCGGCAGTTTGTGGAGCGTGGCTATCAGGAAGGCGAAGTCTACCAGGGTTATTAACAGTGCGATGGGAACTTTCCACTTTTTTGTAGTACGGGCGAAGATCATGCTCATCATTATTCCGGTTATGGTCATGGTGCCGGTGACGGCCAGACCATAGGCTGCTGCCAGGTTTTCCGACTTTTTAAAAATCAGCATGATCATGATTACCAGCGCCAGCAGTATCCAGTTTACAGCGCCAATGTAGATCTGGGATTTCAACTGAGTCGAGGTGTAATCAACCTTCAGCAGCGGCAGGATTCGGGTGGTGATTCCTTGATAGACGATTGAAAACACGCCGCTGATCAGGGCCTGCGAAGCTATTACCGTGGCCATGATGGTCAAAATCAAAAAAGGGATATACAGCAACGATGATTGAGATTGGACCATGCCGAAGAGTATGTTTTTAGCATCCGGGTGCCCCATGATAAAGGCGCCCTGCCCAAGATAGTTGACAACCAGTGCTGCAAAAACAAAATGCCAGGCCCTTGTTACCGGTTTACGTCCCAAATGCCCCATGTCGGCGTAGAGTGCTTCACCGCCGGTAGCGCAAAGAATTACTTCTGAAAGCACCAGGAAGCCGGCCATGCCGTTGTGGGTTAGGAAGTTGATGGCGTGATGGGGACTTACGGCCATGATAATGCTTGGAAACTTGAAGATTGAGATTATTCCGGACAGGGTCAGAGCAGCAAACCAGACCACCATTATCGGCCCGAATGCCTTGGCGACCTTGTCGGTTCCCTTGAACTGAAATATAAACAGAAATACCGCAATAACTGCGGCGATCAGTATCAGCGTAGACTGTCGCAGTCCACTAAGAGCGGGAATCAGCAGAGTGCCTTCAACCGCCGAGAGGATACTGATGGCTGGAGTAATAACACCATCACCCAATAGAAGTGCAACACCCAGGTAGGAGAGAAAGGTTATGAATATCATCTGGCGGCCTGGCTTGATCAGTCGCACCAGAATCTCGCGCAGGACGATGGTGCCGCCTTCCCCTTTGCGGCTCAGGCTCATGGCCAGCAGGGCGTACTCGATATTGACGAGGATCATCAAAGTCCAGACGACCAGGGAGATGATGCCGAAAACGTTTTCCTGGGTCGGCTTGGTCAGGACGAAGATGACGGTCAGGGTATAGATCGGGCTGGTGCCGATGTCTCCGAACACCAGACCCATTGATTTTATGATGCCTCCCCAGAAGGAGTCGCTCCCGTCGTGTTTCATGTGCTGCCTCCGCTTGGTGGATCCTGCCTGAAACGGGGTGGACGGCAATAAAAGACCGCCGGCATAAACCGGCGGCCTGTGACCGCTGATGCGCCCTTCCAGATGCCTACGGGGTTAGCTGACGGGCTCGGGAGTGGAAGTTCCCTATCCGGCGATGCTGCCGGAATGCGCCCCTGTTGACTGGGTCCCCCGCATTCGTCCATCCGGACGAATCTCGGCTACTTTTCGGCAGTTATACTCTTTTTGATAGCTCTGTCAAGAAATGTTGCACAGCTTGTCAACTTATAATGTTTACACTTCAGCCAAAACTGCTAAAATCCACGGCAGCTAAAAAGCCAAGGAATGGAAGCTTCTTATGTTCAGCAAAACGGTTGCAATCAAAGTTGATGTGGACACCTACGCCGGGACGCGGGATGGTGTGCCGAATCTGCTGGCCGATATGGCCAGATTCGGCGTCAAGGCCACCTTCTATTTTTCGATGGGACCGGACAACTCCGGCAAGGCCATCCGGCGCATCTTTACCCGCAAAGGGTTTCTGATGAAAATGCTGCGGACCAAGGCTCCGGCCGCCTATGGCATCAAAACCATGCTGTACGGCACCTTGCTGCCGGCGCCGATGATCGCTTCCAGCTTTCCGGATGTGCTGCGCGAGACCGAACGTCAGGGCCATGAAGTCGGCATTCACTGCTGGGATCATGTCAAGTGGCACGATTACCTGCCCTGGTTTCCAAAACACCTGACCGCGATGGAATTGGGGCGGGCCAGTGCGCTTTTTGAGGAAACCTTTGGCCATCGCGCCGTAACAACCGCTGCGCCGGGCTGGACGGTGTCGCCGGATTCACTGGAGGTGCAGGACGCCCTGGGATTGAATTACTGCAGCGACGGGCGCGGTACGCACCCTTTCTATCCGGTCATGGACGGACGCCGCTTCCGAACAATACAGATTCCGACTACCCTGCCGACCGCCGACGAAATCCTGGGTGAGAACGGCATCACGCCTGAAAATATTGACCGGTATTACGCCGACAACCTGAAGGAAGGGCTCAATATTCTTACGATTCATGCTGAACTGGAGGGGAATGCCATCCGATCGTCGTTCGTGCGCCTGTTGGAACGTCTTAAAGACGATGGCGTGCGTTGCGTTACCCTGGGGCAGGTGGCGAGTGAGATATCAAATCTTTCTGACTGTCAGCTGTTCATGGGTGAAATTCCGGGCCGGGCCGGGCGGGTGGCAATTCAGGGAGAGCCCTGCTGATATGGGCCGTGTCGTTATTCCGGTGGCTGCTCTCCGCCTCATCCACCCAGGTGTTGATTAACGCTTTTCAGGAGCCGGACTTAAGTCGCTTCTCTTCCAGGATCATGTCGATCGCCAGCAGGAAAACCCCCACGCAGATCAATGAGTCGGCCACGTTGAAGGCCGGCCAGTGGTGCCGGTACCAGTGGGCATCCAGAAAATCGATCACTTCCCCCAATCGCAGACGATCGATCAGGTTGCCGACGGCACCTGAAAAGATCAATGCCAGAGAGATCTGAGCCAGTCTCTGGTCGTCACGCAGCTTTCTGAAGGCAATCAGTATGACCAGCGCAGCGATGGCTGAAACCGTTATGAAAAAGGGAAGCCTCCAGGAGGCGTTGGAAAGGAAGCTGAAGGCGGCCCCCTTGTTGCGGACATAGGTGATATGGAAAAAGTTTTCGATTATCGGAATCGAATCGAACAGCTGCATGCTGCGGTCGATATAGCTCTTGGTCAGCTGGTCAACAATAATGCCGAGCAAGGAAATAATTGCAAACAGGGTGTAACGGCTTTTCATGGCAGGTTCCGTGAAATTCATGGGCTGCTGCCATCTGCAGCAGCCCGGTGTGAGATAATGGTGACTTGATTATGCCGGGTGTGGTCAGGCGACCGCCGCCGTGCATTTGGGACAGATGGTCGGATGCTCGTCAGCGCTGCCCAGCTCTTCACTGTAGTACCAGCAGCGCTCGCACTTGTCCCCCGGTGCGGCTGTGACCCTGACCTTCAGCCCCTCGATATTCTCCGATGACCAGCAGTCTCCGGACAGGCCATCTGCCAGAACGACCTTTGATACTATGAAGATGCCGGCCAGCTCGGTCTCGTATTCCTGCAGAAAACCAAACAGCTCCGGGTCGGCGGAGATTGCTACGGCGGCATCCAGCGAATGGCCGATGATCTTGGCAACGCGGGCCAACTCCAGCGCCTTGGAAACATCCGCGCGAACCTTGATGATCCGCTCCCAACGGGAGACCAGTCCATCATCTTTCCATTCCGGATTGAGACCGGGGAACTGCGCCAGATGAACACTCTCCTCGCGGCTGCCCGGCAGGAACTGCCAGACCTCATCCGAGGTGAAGGAGAGTACCGGTGCCAGAATGCGCACCAGAGTGTCCAGAATGTTGTACATGACGGTCTGGGCGCTCAACCGCTGCAGTGAATCGGCCCGGCTGGTGTACATGCGGTCCTTGAGGATGTCCAGGTAGAAGGCGCTCATTTCGACCGTGCAGAAGCCGTTGACATCCTGATAGATAACATGGAACTGCAGATCCTGATAAGCGGCCAATACCCGTTCCTTGAGGCCTTCCAGCTGGTGCAGCGCCCAGCGGTCGATCTCGGGCATGTCGGCCAATGCCACGCTCTGGGTGGCAGGATCAAAATCGCTGATATTGCCCAGGATGTAGCGGCAGGTGTTGCGGATGCGGCGATAGGACTCCGCCACACGGGTCAGGATTTCCTGGGAGATGCGGTTGTCGTCGCGGTAGTCCTGGGCCGAAACCCACAGGCGCAGAACATCGGCGCCGAACTTCTTGATGACGTCCTCCGGCGCTGTCACGTTGCCCATGGACTTACTCATCTTGCGCCCCTGGCCGTCCAGCACGAAGCCATGGGTCAGAACGCTTTTGTAAGGTGCCGTGCCGCGGGTACCGACGCTTTCCAGCAGTGACGAATGGAACCAGCCCCGGTGCTGGTCGCTCCCTTCCAGATACAGGTCGGCCGGGGAGCGTAGCTTGGGGTTCGGCTCCAGCACGGCGGCGTGGGAGACGCCCGAATCAAACCAGACATCCAGGATGTCGTTCTCCTTCTCAAAGGAAGCAGCCCCGCATTTCGGGCAGACGGACCCTTCCGGCAGCAGCTTTTCGGCACTCCAGTCGAACCAGACGTCCGAACTTTCTTTTTTGAAGATCTGCGCCACATGATCCATGATGTTTCCGTCGGCGATGTACTCGCCGCAGGCACTGCAGGAAAAGGCGGTAATCGGCACACCCCAGGAGCGCTGGCGCGAGACACACCAGTCGGGGCGGTTCTCGATCATGCCGTAGATGCGCTCTCGGCCCCATTTTGGGATCCACTGCACCTGGTCGATAGCCTCCAGCGCCTTTGCACGCAGGTCGTTGGCCTGCATGCTGATGAACCACTGCTCGGTGGCGCGGAAGATGATCGGTTTCTTGCAGCGCCAGCAGTGGGGGTAGGAGTGGCTGATCTTGGAGGTCTGCAGCAGTGCCCCCACTTCGGTCAGCTTGTCGATCACGCTCTGGTTGGCGGCAAAGACCTGCTGACCGCCGAAAAACTCGACCGTGGCCAGATACTTGCCGTAGTTGTCAACCGGATTGTAAATCTCCAGCCCTTCCTTGAGGGCCAGTTCATAGTCCTCCTGGCCGTGGCCGGGGGCGGTGTGGACGCAGCCGGTGCCGGCCTCCAGCGTGACATGCTCGCCCAGCAGCACGATCGAGTCACGATCATAGAAAGGGTGTTTGCAGAGCTTGCGTTCCAGCAG
>JACMKN010000294.1 GCA_014380135.1 Deltaproteobacteria bacterium | reverse complement strand
CAGCGTTATTCCGAAAGGAGCCGGGTCGAAAGCGGGGGCGCTGATGTCCACCAGGACCAAGCGCTTAGCACGATCCTGGCGACCGTAACGTTCGACCTCCGTGGCGCAGACCGAACAGGAACCGTCGTAGAAAATCTGCAGCGGAAAAGCAGGACTACCTGTCATGCAGACACCTCCTTTCTGTCTGGAATAATTATAACTCAACCGGATATGGCGCTGAAAGAATTCGTATCCGGAATAAGAGTGTGAAGACCTTAACCTGCCAGTATCCTTTTATGCTATTATGTTACTATACAAATGCAGATATATCGGTCTGCAACAAAAAAAGGGGGTGTTATCCATGGCACGCTTTTATGATACGGTGAACGATTCCGATTTGAAGCGGGTTGAAGGACTGCTGAAAAAAGGCGGCATAGTATTTACTTCGAGAATCCTGGGAGCCGACTCGGCCTTGAAGGAAATTCAGGTGGCAGAGGAGGATTTCGCCTCGGCCGAGAGGGTTCTGTACGGCAAGTCCTAGCCGAATGATCGTGGCGTTTTTCGGGGGGTTCGATTTACCCGTGGTGTCAACCACGGAATGTAAAGGTGATTTTTTATAATCAAATGCGGTGACAAGCGAAACAGATGGCGCTGCCGCTATCTTCCATGATCAAATTATATTTCGTTGATTTTGTCAGGTCATGGCAGGAGACGCAGCTGACCTTGCCGTTGAACAGACGGATCCCCTTTTTCTGCAGCGATTCAACCGGCGCAAAGGAGCTTTCCTTCGATCGGGGAGGATATTCTTTGGAAATGGAATGGGAACGTCCGAAACCGCACTCCACGGTGCAGAAGTGGGCATCCGAGGCAGTCAGTCCATCGTGGCAGGCGATACAGCCATGCGGGTCGCCGCTGTTTTCGACAATTTGTCCGTAATGGGCGATCGTCTCGGCGGAAATACCAACCTTCGGAATATTCAGCAGAAACGCGAGCAGAACTGAAGCTGTAATCAATGCCGTGATTCTCATTTATCAGTCTCCCTGGTTTTTATTTATAAATTCACCACTCATTTTTTATTATACCAGAACCTGCGCATGATTGGCCTTGCGTAAGTGCAGAAAATAATTTCCCGGACGCGCAGATAGTTCTGTTTTACCGGTTTTGCAGCTGTGCTATAATGCAACAAAAGGGAGGTGTTTATCATGCTGGATACTAAAGGAACTTGCGAAACCGGAACTGAAAGAGACGATTCCTGTGACATCCGGGTATGGAGCGGGGATTGCGAGCACAAGACATATCTGGACAGCAGCGACAAGTATCGTTGCGATGTCTGCGAAACGATTCCGGGACTGAATCATGAGGTTCGTCGGGCAGCAATGCCGTATGTCAGCGGCGATTACGACAACCTGAGTTGACATGCGCTACTCGCCGCTTCTAACGGATCTCTACGAACTGACCATGCTGGCCGGCTACCTTGAGGAAGGCATGGTTGAAAAAAAGGCCGTCTTCGATCTCTATTTCCGTACCAATCCTTTCGAAGGCGGCTATGCCGTCTTTGCCGGTCTGGAACCGGCACTGGACTTTCTGGAGCAGTTCCGCTTTTCAAAGGAGGAGCTTGATTTTTTGACGGGGCTTGGTTTGTTCAAGCCCCGTTTCATCGATTATCTCAGTGAATTCAGTTTCCGTGGCAGGGTGACGGCACCGCCGGAAGGTTCGCTGGTATTTGCCAATGAACCGTTGCTGACAGTGGAAGGAACTCTGGCGGAGGCGCAGTTTGTCGAGACGACGCTGCTGAATATGATCAATTTCCAGACACTGACGGCCACCAAGGCGGCCCGCATCTGCCACGCCGCCGAGGGGACCGAGGTGGTAGAATTCGGTCTGCGCAGAGCGCAGGGACCGGACGGTGGGCTGTCGGCCTCACGGGCGGCCTGCGTGGGAGGCTGCAAAGGTACCAGCAATGTGCTGGCCGGCAAGTTGTTCGGTCTGCCGCTGTGCGGAACCCAGGCCCACAGCTGGGTACAGGCGTTCCCCGATGAACTGGCCGCCTTCCGGGCCTATGCCGACACATTTCCGGAGAGTACCATCCTGCTGGTGGATACCTACGATACCTTGAGAAGCGGTGTTCCGAACGCCATCACCGTTGCGGAGGAGTTGCGCGCAGGCGGGCACGAGCTGCGCGGTATTCGTATCGATTCGGGGGATCTGGCCTACCTGTCGCGCGAAGCGAGGCGGATGCTGGACGAGGCCGGCTTCAGGGGTGTCGGGATCGTGGTGTCCAATGATCTGGATGAATATTTGATCGAGTCGGTACGCAGTGAGGGCGGACGGGTGGATTTTTACGGTATCGGCACCAGGCTGGCAACCTGTGCCGGCGCAGGAGGCGGAGCACTGGGCGGGGTTTACAAGCTGGTCGAAATCGACGGGGAGCCCAAGCTGAAAGTGACCGGCGACATTGCCAAGTCCACCCTGCCGGGTAAAAAGAAGCTTTTCAGGTTTGTGGAACCGGGTGGCGGCTTCATCCAGGATGTGGTCTGCCTGGCGGGCGAGATAATAGGCGGCGGGGATACGGTTTATGATCCGGTGAATCCGTTGCGGCACACTACGCTCCCTGCCGGTGCCCGTCTGACGGAGTTTCGAGGGGTTGTTATGGAAGCCGGGCGTCGCACGGTCGAGAGAGAATCGTTGGAAATCATGGCAGAACGCTGCAAAAGAGAGCTGAACAGTCTCCCGAGCGGGTGCTTGCGGCTAATCAATCCTCACCGCTACAAGGTGTCCATCTCAAATTCCTTGAACAACCTCAGGGGCGAATTAATCGAACGGGCCGAAAAGAAGGCGCCATGACCAGGAAAAAGGATGCGGCATTGCTGCTGGTTGATGTACAGATCGATTTTTGCCCGGGTGGAGCCCTGCCTGTGCCGGACGGTGACAGGATTGTTGCGCCGCTCAACCGGGTTGCCGCATGTTTCGCGGCAGGAGGACTGGCCGTGGTGGCCAGCCGTGACTGGCACCCGCCGGTCACCAGGCATTTCAGCGGATATGGTGGCATATGGCCGCCCCACTGTGTGCAGGGCAGCCCCGGAGCCGCCTTCCATCCCGCTTTGCACCTGCCGGAGGGGTCGCTGGTCATCTCCAAGGGGAGCGATCCGGACTCGGATTCATATTCGGCCTTCGACGGACGAAGCACAGACGGCAGCTCGCTCAAGGGTATCCTGGCAGCGCGGCAGGTCAGGCAGCTCTATGTCGCAGGTCTGGCGACCGATTATTGCGTCCGCTCATCGGTGCTGGATGCTCGAAAGGCGGGCCTTGAGGTCACTGTGCTGACCGATGCGATAGCCGGGGTGGACATCGTTGCCGGCGATTCTGAAAAGGCGCTGGAAGAGATGGGGCAGGCCGGAGTTATCTTCTGCACGACGGACGAGGCGCTACGGCAGGTCTGCAGCGAATCCTGAGCGGTGTCGCTACAGGTCATTTCCGGTATTCAGCCCCTGAGTTCTTTGATGTACTGCCTGATCCTGCGGGCATTGGTGCCGACATCGCTCAGGCCGACCCGCGAGACTGAACGGATATCGACCAGGGACGTTTTTCCGGAAGGGGTTACGCGTATGACTACGTCGTCCGTGAAGCCGAACCAGAAGGTGGTGTCGCTGGCCTCGATCCGACCCTCGGTCGGCACGGCCGCAACGATGTTCCAGCCCATGCGTTGCGCTGTCTCCAGCGCCAAGCCAAAGGCCTGCTCCGGCGGAAGATTGAGGGACAGCGTCTTTAGTTCCGGGTATGCGTGGGCCTGTTTGGCTGCTATCTCGGCCCCCCCGTATTCGGCCGGATTGGGGGCATCCTTGCGTAGCGGCAAAACGGCGACAAATCGGGGAGGGTTGCTGGTATCGGTACTGATATCGTGGATTTTCGGCAGTCTTCCGGCGGTCTGCTTCCAGGAATAGGGTATGGCAAAGGCGGCTAAACCAATTGCCAGCGCCAGGCTGGCTACGACGGCTGTTTTCCACATGCGTTGCCGGAACGAGATTACCAGCGGCGCACAGGCGAACAGGGCAGCCGCAAGGCCTGACCAGGCGCCGTATTTCATGATCGTAAACCCGCTGCGGAAGTGCCACAATCCCATCTGGCTGCCCGGACCAGCCGCGAGGAGCAGGAGTGCCGCGGCGCATGCCAGCGCCACGGCAGTCACAGACAACAAAAAAATTTTGCGGGATTGATGCGAGGGCGAAACCGGTCGCTTTGCCATTGGAGTCATATTCAGATTTCCTCCGGAAGGTCTTTCATTTTTTGCGGCTGCACTGATCGGACATGTCTGTCCGCCCGCCAGTGCGACCGACTGACAGTGTCTCCGGCAAGACTAATCGTCGTGCTTCTTGTGCTTTTTATGCTTTTTGTTTTTATAATGCCCCTTATGCTTGCCTTTGTCCTTCCTCTCCTCATATACCCTTTCCTCTACAATTACCCGCTCTCTCTCGATTACTCTAATCTGCGGAGGGGGCGGCGCCTGGGGAGTGCCTACCTGCACGCGGACATTCGGGGTACTGACATCAACGCCAACCGCCGCCAATGCAAAACCGGCTGTTGCGACTACAACTACAAAACTGCCTGCCATTTTTTTCAGCATGTGTGTAAAACTCCTTT
>JACMKN010000293.1 GCA_014380135.1 Deltaproteobacteria bacterium | reverse complement strand
TCAAGGTGCTGGCGAAGAGCTGAATCCAGACGTAGTTGCCGTTGTCGGTCTTGGGCATGCCGTAGGGGAAGCGGGGATCGTCCTTGATCCGCTCCCGATCGATGCCGTTGACGTTGAAGGGGGGATTGGCCATAACGAAGTCGAAACGGCCGAGGCTTTCGTGAATGTCCTCGTAGTAGCTGTTGCCCTGCTTGACGTCTCCGGAGAGGCCGTGCACGGCCAGGTTCATCCGGCAGAGGCGCACCGTTTCGGCCACCCGCTCCTCGCCGTAGACACTGATCTCACTGCCGGGGTTCTTCTGATGCCCGGCGACAAAGGCGGCGCTCTGCACGAACATGCCGCCGCTGCCGCAGGCCGGGTCGTAGATGCGGCCGTGGAACGGTTCGATGATCTCGACGATCAGTTTGACCAAAGAAGTAGGGGTGAAAAACTCGCCCCCCTTCTGCCCCTCGGCCTTGGCGAACTCACCGAGGAAGTATTCGTAGATCCTGCCGAAGGCGTCACCTTCGATATCCATAGGGATGGAGTTGAAGGTCTTCATGAGCGTTACCAGCGAGTCGTTGCCAACCTTCTGGTAGCTTCTGGGGAGCACCCCCTTCAGCTCCGGGTTCTCGGCCTCGATCAGCGCAAAGGCCTCGTTGATCTCCTTGCCGATGTCCTTCCCTTCGGGGAGATGCAGCAGGTAGGAAAAACGCGCCGCCTCGGGCAGGTAGAGCACGCCGCGGGCGTGGTAGTCGGTCTTGCCGACCGTGCGGCGACCGCTTCCCTTGCCTTCCAGCTCCTTTTTGGCCTGGGCAAATTTCACATCGGCATATTTGAGGAAGATCAGTCCCAGCACCGGGACCGAGTACTCGGACGACTTCAGTTCAGAATTGGCCCGCAGCTCGTCGGCGGCGGACCAGAGTTTCTTTTCCAGCTCTATCGAAAGTGTGTGCACCAGTTCAACCTCATTTCAATACATCATATACACAAAGACCCCGATATGCGGCAAATCGGGGTCTTCATTGGTTGTAAACTTTTCTGAAGGAAGATCTTAGCCTTCCGCCCTCAGATCCCGCGCCATCAGCTCCGTGACCGCCTGGCGGGCCGGTTTGTCCTCGTGCAGTATCTGGTAGGTTTTCTCCACGATCGGCATTTCCACTCCCAGACGGCGGGACAGATGATAGACCGATTCGGCGCTCTTGACCCCTTCCGCCACCATGCGCATCTCGGACAGGATGTCCGCCAGGCGCTGACCCTGGCCCAGCTTGAAGCCGACGGTACGGTTGCGGGAAAGATCACCAGTGCAGGTCAGCACCAGGTCGCCCATGCCGGCCAGACCGGCAAATGTGGCCGGTTGTGCGCCCATGGCCAGACCCAGACGGTTCATCTCGGCCAGACCGCGGGTGATCAGGGCCGCCCGGGCATTGTGGCCGAACCCGAGACCGTCGCAGATGCCGGCGGCAATGGCAATCACGTTCTTGACCGCCCCCCCCAGTTCGACACCGATCACGTCACTGTTGGTGTATACCCTCAGCGTTTGGCAACTGAGGGCGAACTGGACACGTTGAGCGCTGGTTTCGTTGCGCGAGGCGGCCACAATCAATGACGGCAGCCCCTGGGCAACCTCGCGGGCAAAGGTCGGACCGGAAAGCGCCACATAGCGGGAAAGTGCATCAGCACCAAGCAGCTCCCGGCAAATCTGGGACACGGTCAGCAGCGTCTCCAGCTCGATCCCCTTGGAAGCGTTGGCGATGACCGCATCCGCCGGGACAATCGGCGCCAGCTGCTTAAGAACGCCGCGCATGACCTGAACCGGCGTCACCAACAGAATCATACTGCGGCCGCTGACCGCCTCCTGAAGGTTGCCGGTGCAGACCAGGGCCGGATGCAGATTGAGGCCGGGGAGATAGGGGGTGTTGGTATGGCTGGAATTTATTTCGGCCACCAACTCCGGCTCGTAGGCCCACAGCAGCGTGTCGTTACCATTGGCCGCCAGACGGGAGGCGAGTGCCGTACCCCAGCTGCCGCCGCCGATCACGGCAATCCGCTCCGGATTAGTCATCATAGCCATCGTCTTCATATTCTTCCTCAAGTCTGGGATCATAACCCTCTGCCAGCGTTTGTCGGGCCGCATCGATGCTGTCCAGCAACAGACGCCTGACAAAGGGGTGACGGCAATCCGGCAAAAAGCCCCCCACCAGGCTGAGCGCCGTGGCCAGAGTTTGTTGTACCGCTGTTTCCTCACTGTCGGTCTGCTGCAGATAGTCGGCCGTCAGCAGCAATCGTTTGATGATATCGGCCCGCCGCGGAATGATCAGCTCGCTGCAGCATCTGCCGATCTCGCTTTCCAGTGCTTCGGACGAGACCTGGTCGGGGCCGCCGTCGGCCTCCAGCGCGATAAATCGTTCCGCGGCATCATAAACCGCCATCTCGGTCAGAAGCCAGCCCTCCAACCCGGGATCATCCAGCAGGTTGTTGCTGGTGACAACGTAACCGGGTATCTTCTCGACGATACCTTCCAGATTGACCAGACTGAAACGGGGAACATAGGGCTCGGGTTTTATGGTGTCGGGTCGAAAGAGACGCATATCGACGTAGAAATCGGGGGGCAGGTAAAAGCCCTGCTCGTTGCTGCGGTGCAGCGCATCACGTAGTGAAGCCGTTGCGTAGGCCGGGTCAACCGGAATCAGCATCTCGCCCCCGGCAATATCCTTGAGTACATGGGTGTACTCTTTTTCGTCCTTCATGCGGTAGCTGATTGCGTTCAGCAGACCGTCGGAATCACCGGTCAGGATCAGCATGGCGGCATAGGTTTTTTCGTCAAGTTTCCATGAAAACCAGAGCGAGCGGGAGCCGTAGAAATCGATCGGCCCGGCATAAACTTCGTAGAAGGGGAGCGGTTGTTGAAAGGAGTGCGGCAGTTCAAGCGGTTCGCGAATACCGACAAACGAGAGCCGCCGGATACTGCGCTGGATCAGGGTGGCCAGATCCCCCTTATGGCGGGATTCGGCGCGGCCCAGAACATCCAGGGCAAAGCCGCTTTTGGCGCGCCCCAGGGCCAGGATAGCCTCCTTGACGATCTCGGGCTTCTCGAACGAGAGCAGAATTTCCAGAAGTGCCATCGCCTCGGGAGTGCTGTTTTCCGAGAGCCGACGCATCATCTTCAGCCGGAACTCGTCGGTAACATCCAGAAAACTGTCGATAAAGCGCACCAGTCCGCGCTCGCCGTCTTTGAGACAGTCGTCGGTAAAACCATCCAGTGTCGGAGCGCCATAACCGGTCATGGCTGCAAAGGGTGGGGCAGTGACATCAATACCACCGTCATGCAGCACGTCCAGCAGGGCCAGCTTGCCGTTTTCCTCCAGATCCTTGCGCTTCAGCGTGATCTGAATCAGTTGGTCCATCCAGGCCGAAGCGTCAAAAAAATCCAGCATGCAGGTGTAGCGGTAGATGGCCGTGCCGTTCTGCTCCTGCCAAAGTTTGCGCACCAGCGGCTTGAGCGCCCGTTTGCCGGACTTCTGCAGCCGCTTTCCGATGCGCTCCATCTGTTCGCCGGTCAGGTCATCCCGCTTGAGAAAGTCCAGCAAACGCATGATGCGCCGGCGCTCGCGCAGGGACTTGTCAATATTTAAAGTGAAGGCGCGGGTCATCTAGGCCTCGGTTTCTTCAACCCCTTCAACCCCTTCAACCCCTTCAACCCCTTCATCCAACTCTTCATCGTACTCTTCATCCTCGTCCTTCTCGGCCAGACGGGCCACGGCGACAACCTTCTCGTTCTCCTCGGTGTTCATCAGCGTGACCCCCTGGGTGTTGCGGCCGATAACCGAGAACCCCGAAACCGGTACCCGCAGGATCTTGCCCTGGTCGGTAATCACCATCAGATCGTGGTCGTCTGCCACCTGCATGACGTTGACCACGCAGCCGTTGCGCTCGGTGGTTTTGATCGTGATGATGCCCTTGCCGCCCCGCGTCTGGTCGCGATACTCGTCCAGGTCGGTGCGCTTGCCGTAGCCGTTCTCGCAGACCGTGAATATGGTCGAGCCGACCGCCGCATTGTCCACTATCTCCATGCCGATCACCCGGTCGTCCTTGGCAAGGTTCATGCCGCGCACTCCACGGGTGACGCGCCCCATCGGACGGGCATCCTCTTCGTTGAAGCGGATGGCCTTGCCGTTGCGCGAAGCCAGGAAGATATCCTTGGTGCCATCGGTCAGGGCCACCGAGATCAACCGGTCGCCGTCATCCAGGTTGACGGCGATGATGCCGCCGCTGCGCACGTTGGAGTAATCCACCAGAGGGGTCTTCTTGACAACACCATTCCGGGTGGCCATGAAGAGGTAGGTATTTTCGCTGAACTCCTTGACCGGCAGAATGGTGGTGATTTTTTCTCCGTCCGAGACGTTGACCAGGTTGACCACCGCCTTGCCTTTGGTGGTGCGGCTACCCTCCGGAATTTCGTAGACCTTGAGCCAGTACATGCGGCCGGCATCGGTGAAGCAGAGCAGGTAGTCCTTGGTGGAGGCGATAAAGAGCTGCTCGACGAAATCCTCCTCTTTGGTCTTCATGCCGGTCTTGCCCTTGCCGCCCCGGCGCTGCGAACGGTACAGGTCCACCGCGCTGCGCTTGATGTAGCCGGTGTGGGAGATGGTTACGACCATCTCCTCGTCCTCGATGGTGTCCTCCAGCGAGATATCGGCGCTCTTGTCGGCGATCTCCGAACGGCGCTTGTCGCCGAAGCGGTCACGGATCTCGCTCAGTTCACCGACGATGATTTTTAAAATCTCGGTATCGGACGCCAGAATTTCGCGCAGGCGGGCGATCAGCTTCATGATCTCCTCGTACTCGGCGATGATCTTGTCGCGCTCCAGTCCGGTCAGACGCTGCAGACGCATTTCCAGGATAGCCTGGGCCTGGATCTCGGACAGCTGCACCAGATTTTCAAAACCGTCCGGCCTCGGAAGATTGAGTCGCGTCAGGAATTCCGGATCGGCAAATTTGCCTTCCATCAGCCCCTGCTTGGCCTCGGGCGGAGTCTTGGATTCACGGATCATCTCGATCACCGCATCCAGCCAGTCCAGGGCGATCTTGAGACCTTCCAGAATATGGGCGCGGGCCAGGGCTTTTTTCAGCTCGAAATTGGTGCGGCGGGTAACCACCTCGCAGCGGTGCTCGATGAAGCAGTCCATCATCTCCCGCAGCGTCAGCACACGCGGGCGATTATGGACGATGGCCAGCATGATGATGCCGAAGGAGGTCTGCAGCTGACTCTGTTTGTAGAGCTGGTTGAGCAGCACCTCGGCGTTTTCGTCACGCTTGACCTCGATAACGATGCGCATCCCCTGGCGGTCGGATTCGTCGCGGATCTCGGTGATCCCTTCAACTTTTTTATCCTTGACCAGTTCGGCGATTTTCTCGATCAGGCGGGCCTTGTTGACCTGGTAGGGAAGCTCGGTAACAATGATCGCCTGCCGTTCCGAGCGTTTGGACGCCTCGACATGCGCCTTGGCACGGACCTGGATAATGCCGCGCCCGGTGGTGTAGGCATCCCTGATTCCCTGGCGGCCGTAGATCGTGGCGCCGGTCGGAAAGTCCGGCCCGGGGATCATCGTCAGCAATTCCTCGAAAGTAATTTCCGGGTTTTGGATTACAGCGATAATGCCGTCAATTATCTCACCCAGGTTATGGGGCGGAATGTTGGTGGCCATGCCGACCGCGATGCCGGTCGAACCGTTGACCAGCAGGTTGGGAAACTTGGCCGGCAGCACCGTCGGCTCCAGCATCTCCTCGTTGTAGTTGGGGACCATATTGACGGTCTCTTTATCCAGATCGGCCAGCAGTTCGTGGGAAAGTTGACGCAGGCGGATCTCGGTATAACGCATGGCAGCCGGGCGGTCGCCGTCAACCGAACCAAAGTTCCCCTGGCCGTCCACCAGCATGTAGCGCAGCGAAAAATCCTGAGCCATACGCACGATAGTATCGTAGGCAGCCGTGTCGCCGTGGGGGTGATACTTACCGATAACATCACCGACCACACGGGCCGATTTTTTGTAGGGCTTGTTGTAGTCGTTGCTCATGTCATACATGGCGTACAGACAGCGGCGATGGACCGGTTTGAGTCCGTCGCGCACGTCCGGCAGCGCCCGGCCGATGATGACCGACATGGCGTAGTCCATGTACGAGCGTTTCATCTCGTCTTCGATGTTGACCGATATCTTATTGATGGGGGTTTCTGATGTGGTCTGCATTGGTACCTCGTATCTGCTATTCTCATCTAAACAATGAGAAAGTAATTATATAATTATATTTAAATATCCAGGTTAACTACGTTCAGCGCATTCTTTTCGATAAAGTCACGACGCGGCTCAACCTGGTCACCCATCAGGATCGTAAAGATTTCGTCCGACTCGACGACATCCTCGATCTTGACCTGCAGCAGCACCCGGTTTTCAGGGTTCATGGTGGTTTCCCAGAGCTGCTCCGGGTTCATCTCGCCGAGACCTTTATAGCGCTGGATTGCCAGTCCCTTTTTAGCGTTTTCGAGGAAGAAGTTGAGCAGATCCTGGTGATTGGTGGTTTCGAACAGCACCTTGCCCCCCTCCTGCTCGACGAAGGCCCGGCTATCAGCCATAGTCTCCACGATCCGGCGGTGGTTGTCTACCAGCAGCTCATATTCACGAGTCGAAAGCACCGACAACGTCTGCTGGTCAATGATGGAGCGGATATTGCCGATGCGGAAGGCGATCCGGTGTTCCTCTATCTCGTACTCTGAGCCATCGGCCAGCGATTTCATCGCCTCCAGGTACGGCAAAACCTGAGACATCTCTTCCACACCGGCCGGGACGTTACTGCGGATGACAATTGAAAGCAGTTCGGGAGAAATGCCCTTCTTGACAACTTTATTGAAGATGGCACGGTTTTCAATGAACTGTTTGATAACCGGGATGATCTGCTTGCCGTTGTAGGTCCGATCTCCTTTTTCAAGGCGCAGGGTCAGCTCTTCAGATCCTTCCTCCAAAAGAAATTCCTGCATGGCGTGTTCATCGCGCAGATACTGTTCTCTTTTGCCGCGCTTGACCTTGTAGAGCGGCGGCTGGGCAATATAGAGGTGACCGCGTTCGATCAGTTCACGCATGTTGCGATAGAAGAAGGTCAGCAGCAGCGTCAGGATGTGTTGACCGTCAACATCGGCATCCGTCATTACAATAATGCGGTGATAGCGCAGCTTGGCGATATTGAAGTCGTCCTTGCCGATGCCGGTGCCCAGCGCCGTAATCAGGGTGCGGATCTCCTGCGAGGAGATCATTTTGTCGAAACGGGCTTTCTCAACGTTGAGAATCTTGCCCTTGAGCGGCAGGATGGCCATATTTTTCCGGTCACGTCCCTGTTTGGCCGAGCCTCCGGCCGAATCACCTTCGACCAGGTACAGTTCGCAGAGCGCCGGATCCTTCTCTTGGCAGTCAGCCAGTTTGCCCGGCAGACCACCCATGTCCAGGGCACCCTTGCGGCGGGTCAGATCACGAGCCTTGCGGGCCGCCTCGCGGGCACGGGCCGCCTCAATCGATTTATTGAGGATATCCTTGGCTATTTTGGGATTCTCTTCGAGATACACCGCCAATCGCTCATTGAGGAGCGATTCGACGTAGCCCTTGACCTCGGAGTTGCCCAGCTTGGTCTTGGTCTGACCTTCGAACTGCGGCTGGGGAATCTTGACCGAAATGACGCAGGTCAGCCCCTCGCGCAGATCGTCGCCGGAAACCGTGACCTTCTCGTTTTTGAGCAGGTTGTTGGCCGCCGCGTAGGAGTTCATGGTACGAGTCAGGGCCGCCTTGAAACCGGCCAGATGGGTGCCGCCTTCGTGGGTATTGATGTTGTTGGCAAAGGCGAAAATTTTCTCGTCGTAGGAGTCGTTGTACTGCATCGAGACTTCCATCTCAACGCCCCCCTTCTCGCCTTTGAAGTACATCGGCTTGGGGTTGACCACGGCCTTGTTGCGGTTCAGATACTCGACAAAGGAGTTGATGCCCCCTTCGTAATGGAATTCGTGGGATTTACC
>JACMKN010000292.1 GCA_014380135.1 Deltaproteobacteria bacterium | reverse complement strand
GCGGTGCCGCGGCGGTGCAGGAGCTCGGCGTGGCCCATGCCCGGAACCAGATACGGCAGCTGCTGCAGGCCGGGGTGCCGGGGGTGCATATCTACACCCTCAACCGGGCCGGAGTCGTTGTGGAACTGGTGGAAGGTTTGTTTGAATAGACGATTTAAGCGGATTGTTTCGCAACGCAGATCAGTTATCCTGACCTGCGCCTCCTCTTTGAAAGACGTTTATTAGGAATTATTTCCGGTTCGTCTTCACACCCTGCCATCATTTTGCGGTAGCCGCAATCGGGCGGCAGCCAGCGCAGCGTCCGAACCAGCTCCGGGGTCAATTTTATGCAGCTGGTGTAAATTTCAAAACGACGCTCGAAAATTTTACACTTGCGACTGACGACATCCAGGTAGCGGCAGGGGGTCTGGGTGTAGAAGATATTCCCCCGCTCATCCTCGATCTTTTCAAAGCAGCACAGTCCACAGCGCTTGCAGTAGCTGTCCCACTTCTGATCATTGCCGCAATCCGTCATTGTTTGTTCTTCCCCTTGTTTGTCCTGACCTTCAGCATATCAGCCAGCGTACCCATCCCCTTGGGTGCATCGTCCGACTGGCGACGGAACTCGGAAATAGTGGCCTCTTCCTCGGCGGCGGCGCGGGCAGGTCCGGCCGGGACCAGTGAAAGGCGGCGATTTGCACGATCGACGCTCTCGATCTTGACTTCCAGTTCATCACCTTCCTTCAGCACCTCGCGGGGATGGTTGATGCGCTTGCCGGCTCCCAGTTTTGATATATGGATCAGGCCATCCACGCCCGGCTCCAGAGTTACGAAGGCGCCAAAGGTATCCAGACGCGCCACGCGGCCGGGGTGAAAGGAGCCTTCCGGATACTTGCCCGGCACCTGCTCCCACGGGTCAGCCAGGGTATCCTTGAGACTCAGCGCAATCCGGTCATTTTCCTTGTCGATGCGTTTGATCTTGACCTGGACCTGTTGGCCGACGCTCAGCACATCCCGCACATCCTTGACCCGGCTCCAGCCAATTTCAGAGATCGGAATCAGCCCTTCCAGTCCGCCGATGTCGACGAAGGCGCCGAAATCCTGCAGCGAAGTAACGGTGCCGTTGACCGTCATCCCCTCGCTGATGCCGGCCTGGGCCTCATCCTTCATCCGGCGCTGTTCCTCCTCCAGCAGGGAACGGCGGGAAACGATGATGTTGCGTCCATTTTCGCCGTACTCGCTGATATGGAAAACCAGGCGTGTGCCGATCAGCGACTCGGGGTTGTCTACACGACGCAGTGCGATCTGGGAATAGGGACAGAAGGCACGGGCGGTTCCGCCCAGCTTGATCTCGTAGCCCCCCTTGATCTCCTTCTCCACCAGTCCCTCCACAGGGACACCCGACTGCCAGGCCACTTCCAGCTGTGAACTGCCGGATGCGCCGCCGCCGATTTTGGTCGTAAAGCGCATTTCACCCTGGTTGGATGAAAGGAAATAGGCGGCCACCATGTCGCCCTCCTTGACGGTGAGGTTACCGTCCAGGTCCAGGAATTCCTTACGATCGATGACCCCCTCCCCTTTCTGGCCGGTATCCATGAAGATCCATTCGTTGCTGACCTTCAGTACCTTACCCGACACTTTCTGCCCCGGCTCCATCCAGCGGCTTTTCTGGCCACCGCTCTGCTCGAACAGCTCGGCAAAGCTCTCGCCTTCGGTTTCTTCTTCAATGTTCTTTTCAAGCTCTTCGTTTTCTATCATTTTTATCCCCGTTCATGCGTGATATATCAGAGTCCACTATGCTGGTAAGCTTCTTGACAAAAAAAACCCCGGCCGCTTACGCAACCGTTAATTAAACCGACTTTACCTGAAGTTGACGCTGGTGACGTATAACCGGCGCAAGCGCCCTCAAGGCTTCGGCAACAGTTGCAGCATCCGGAAAAACATCCAGAATATCCGGTGGTATCACCACCACATTGGTTCCCTCTGCATACCGTTTTGCAGTTGCACCTCGAACCGCCTTTGAAAAATCATATTCTGGTTGTAATGTGTCACGATTATTGACGCTGTTTTTTTGTGATTTATTTTTCATAAAGGCTCCTCTCATGTCGGGTGGCAATGCGGGCAGATATAATACGAGTACGAGGCGGACGTTCTGCAAAAGCTACAACAAGTAGACGGTGTTGCACTGAAAGCCCCATGACCAGAAAACGCTGTTCCTCTTCGGAATGCTTTGGATCGTCGATAAGGAGCGAAAGAGGATCGCCAAATACAGTTGTGGCTTCATCAAACGTCACCCCATGCTTTGACAGGTTTGATACCGCCTTTCGCGAATCCCACTCAAAAATATAACCCATTGATGCTCCCGAATCTACTAATGGATTTCTATTGCCCCCTGATCTGCAATGTATATCACCCGCCACAAACTTGGCAACTTACAAATGGAAAACCCCCGGCCACATAAGCAACCGGGGGCTGTCTTCATCCAGAAGTCAGATCGGATTACAAGCCTAGCTGTTTGAAGAAGTCGGTGCCCTTGTCATCCACCAGGATGAAGGCCGGGAAGTTCTCGACTTCGATCTTCCAGACCGCTTCCATCCCCAACTCGGGGAAGTCGATGCATTCAACCTTCTTGATGTTCTCCTCGGCCAGGACCGCCGCCGGTCCGCCGATGGAGCCCAGGTAGAACCCGCCGTACTTCTTGCAGGCATCGGTAACCTGCTGACTGCGGTTGCCCTTGGCGATCATGATCAGCGAACCGCCCTTGGACTGCAGCTCGTCTACATAACTGTCCATCCGTCCGGCGGTGGTGGGACCGAAGGAACCGGAAGCCTTGCCGGGCGGGGTTTTGGCCGGACCGGCGTAATAGATCGGATGATTGAGTAGGTACTCCGGCAGCGGCTTGCCACTGTCCATGATCTCCTTGAACTTGGCGTGGGCTATGTCGCGGCCGACCACGATCGTGCCGGTCAACAGCAGCGGCGTGGAGACCGGGTGTTTGGAAAGCTCGGCAAGAATTTCCTTCATCGGCTTGTTCAGGTCGATCTTGACGCCATGCTCATGTTTGCCACGGTACTGGTCCGGAATCAGGCGGCCCGGATTGCGGTCCATCTCTTCCACGAACAGACCATTCTTGGTGATCTTGGCCTTGATGTTGCGGTCGGCCGAGCAGGAAACCGCCATGCCGATCGGGCAGGAGGCGCCGTGGCGCGGAAGACGGATAACGCGCACATCGTGGGCAAAGTACTTGCCGCCGAACTGGGCGCCGATGCCGAGTTTCTGGGCCGCTTCCAGCAGTTTGTCCTCCAGTTCCACATCACGGAAGGCCTGGCCGTGCTCGTTGCCGGAGGTCGGCAGACCGTCCAACTCCTTGGCAGTGGCCAGCTTGACGGTTTTCATGCAGGCATCGGCCGAGGTGCCGCCGATTACGAAAGCGATGTGGTAGGGCGGACAGGCAGCGGTGCCCAGATATTTCATCTTTTCCACCAGGTACTTGTACAGTTTGTCCGGTGTCAGAAGCGCCTTGGTCTCCTGATAGAGCATGGTCTTGTTGGCGGAACCGCCCCCTTTGGCCATGAAGACAAATTTGTAGTAATCGCCGTCGGTGGCCAGAATATCGATCTGGGCCGGCAGGTTGGTGCCGGTGTTGATCTCCTCGTACATGTCCAGAGCCACGGTCTGGGAGTAGCGCAGATTTTCTTCGGTGTAGGTCTTGTAAATACCTTTGGAGAGCCACTCTTCATCCCTGACGCCGGTCCAGACCTGTTGTCCTTTTTTGGCAGCGACGGTAGCGGTGCCGGTGTCCTGGCAAACCGGAAGATCGAACTGGGCCGCAATTTCGGCATTGCGCAGGAACGCCAGCGCCACACCCTTGTCATTCATGGAGGCTTCGGGATCGCCGAGGATCTTGGCAACCTGCTCGTTGTGGGCCGGACGCAGCAGGAAGGAAACATCCCTCATGGACTCGTTGGCCAGGATCGAAAGCGCCTCGGGGCAGACCCGGACAACATCCTTGTCGGCGAATTTCTCGACGGTCACGTACTTCTCCGAACCCTCGATCTTGCGGTATTTGGTCTCATCCTGGCTAAGCGGGAACGGCTCCTGATAAACAAACGGTTTGGTGGACATTGATACTCTCCTTTCTGTGTGGGGATAGGTGTCGATATGAGGTCCAGCTCAACATACTGTATACAATTTATGAATACAATTTACTAATGCAATCGGGGGGATAAATCAAGGCAAAACTTGAAATTATTTACTGTGGATTACAAGGATGCTTGCGCAGAAAGCACCTATGATACCAATTTCAAATCAAAGATGAAATCAAGGCGGCGAGGATTGAGGCGACGAAAGTGTACTTGTAGTACATTGAGGAGCCGAAGACGAGCCAACGAAGATAGCGCTTTGATTTGGAATTGGAATAACTTATACTCCCGGCCACTTTAACACCAAGGAGCACTGCTTAATGAATCCAAGATTACCCGCCGAATGGGAGATACAGGATGGTGTCCTTTTGGCCTGGCCCCACGAAGGAACCGACTGGGCTGAGATACTGGACGAAGTCCGGCCGGTCTTCGCCGAAATCATCCGCCAGATCACCCGTTTCGAGCGCGTACTGCTGACCGCCCCGCACACCGCCTCTGCTGCCGAATATCTGACCTCGGCCGGAGTGGATCTCAAGAAAGTAACCATCTGCGAAATGCCCAACAACGATACCTGGGCCCGTGATTTCGGCCCGATCACGGTCATATTCAATGACAAGCCGGTACTGCTGGACTTCGGCTTCAACGGCTGGGGACTCAAATTTCCCGCCAACCACGACAACCAGATCTCCAAAAGGCTCAAGGAACAGGGTGTTTTAAAACCCAACCTTAACACGATCGGCCTTGTTTTTGAGGGGGGCAGCATCGAGAGTGACGGACTTGGGACGATCCTGACCACCGCCGAATGCCTGCTTTCACCCAACCGCAACCCGCAATTGAGCAGGAGCGAGATCGAGCAGGCTCT
>JACMKN010000044.1 GCA_014380135.1 Deltaproteobacteria bacterium | reverse complement strand
CACCGAGTTCCGTCACCGTGACTTCCACTGTCCCCGTTAGAGATGCTGCAAGTGTCATTACCAACACGAAAATCAGCGCAACATTCAGTGGTGCGATGGACCCCGCATCGATCACCACGACAACCTTCACCCTGAAGCGTGGGGCGACGGCTGTTCCAGGCAAGGTGACCTATTCCGGCGTAATTGCGGTCTTTACACCAATCGATCCGGCAACCAACGCACAAAAAAATCTTGATATCAACACCACCTATACCGCCACGATTACTACCGGGGCCAGGGACCTGGCCGGCAAACCGCTGGCAAGCAACCATGTGTGGAACTTTACTACTGCTGCGGTCGCAGATAACGTCCCGCCTACCGTGACAAACACAGTCCCTGCTAATAGTGCTGCAGGAGTTTTGATCACCACGAAAACCATCAGCGCAACCTTCAGTAAGCAAATGGACCAAACTACGATCACCACGTCAACCTTCATGGTGCAAAAAAGCGGTCCCCCGCTGGGAGCATTGGAAACAGGAACAATCGCCTATAATTCCGCGACCAACACTGCAACCTTTTCACCACTGGTCAATCTTTCGCCCGACACCCTCTATACGGTTACAGTTACCAACGGGGCCGAAGACATGGCAGGCAATAAACTGGTTGTGCCGGCAGGGGCTGGACTGAAACCGAATCCATGGACATTCAGAACAGCAGCAGCTGCAGGGCCGGTTATCGGGATAAACCTTAAATTGGCCGCCCCGTTCGGGATTGCGGCTACCGCCGGGGTAACCAACACTATTACTGCGCCTATTACCCGCATTAACGGGAGTGTGGTGCTGGATCCGGTTGCAGGTGCGATCTGTAATAATGTGGCAGTTGATGGTGCCGGAGGTTTCGGTCTCTGCGCAGGCTCTCCTCCCACAATCAACGGACAGGTCATCAGTCCCTTGTTTCAAGCACCTGGCGGACCCACTTCAAGCACTGTCAAGGCCGATCTGCTTGCAGCGTATCTAAGTATCACTCCTCCGGCCGGGCCACCTGCCGCCGGTTCACTGGGAGGGGCCACCAATTTACCGGCTGGCACTACGTTGGGAGCCCCGGTCGGGAGCGCGCTCGTGCCGGAAGACAACTATTTCACTCCCGGCGTCTATCAATCGCTCACGTCGATTTTAATCACAGGTGATCTCACTCTCGACGGCCAGGGCGACCCGAATGCACTCTTCATCTTCCAGTCATCCAGCACAGTCGGCACGGCAGACGGCGCTCCTGGGACAAATACTAAAATCATCCTGACTGGCGGCGCCAAGGCTTCCAACGTCTGGTGGCAGGCCGGCACTTCAGCGACGCTTGGAACTAACTCTGTATTCCAGGGCAACATACTGGCCGCAGCAGATATCACGATGAAGACCGGCGCAACCTCCTGTGGCAGATTGTTGGCCGGAGCCTTTACGGCTGGCGCGTTTGTATTTGATTCCAACATCGTTTCAGTGCCTGGTAATGTGAATGCACCTGCTGGTTGCCAGTAAGAAAACATAAGTTATCGGTATGAACGATGAAAACAGTAAAAACGATCTGTTCAATCAAAAAAAAAGGAGGATTTAGATGAGAAATAAATATTCAATGGGTTCCGTCATAAAAAAGATGGCACCGGTGTTGCTGGCTTCCGTTTTTCTGCTGCCCCTGTCGGCCCAGGCCGAGATAAAGGCCGGCAGTGTCGAGGTAACCCCTTTCGGCGGTTACAATTTCTTTCAGAAAAGACAGAATCTTGAAGACCAGCCGCTGGTCGGCGCACGCCTTGGCTATAACTTCACGAACAGTTTCGGGATTGAAGGCACCTGGGAATTCATGAAAAGCTATGTTGATAACAAAAACCTGAGGTTTTCCAGGGAAGGGCAGTTCACAAGTCCGATTGACGATGTGTCCATTACCCAGTTCAGTCTCGATCTTGTCTATCACTTCATACCCGAGAGTGTCTTCAACCCCTACATCGTGGGTGGTTACGGAATTGCCCACTACAGTCCGAAGATCAACAACAAGAACATGTCGGTCGTTAACTTCGGCTTGGGCGCCAAGTACTGGGTGGCGGAACATGTCGCCCTGAGAGCCGACGTCCGGGATAACATGGTCCTCGACGAATCGATCCACAATGTTGAAACTACCCTGGGAGTTGTCTTTGCGTTCGGCGGCGAGTCGAAAAAAACCGCCGCTCCGCTTGACAGCGACAACGACGGCGTGCTGGATAATGTTGATAAATGCCCCGGCACCCCAGCCGGCGTTGCCGTTGACAAGGATGGTTGTCCGCTTGATTCCGACAAGGACGGCGTGGCCGATTATCTCGACAAGTGCCCCAACACACCCGCCGGCGTTGTCGTTGACAAGGATGGCTGTCCGCTTGATTCCGATCATGACGGCGTAACCGATGATCTGGACAAATGCCCCGGCACCCCCGCTGGTGTAACCGTCGACAAGGACGGCTGCCCGCTTGATTCCGATAAAGACGGCGTAGCCGATTATCTGGACAAATGTCCCGGCACCCCCGCCGGTGTAAAGGTTGACACGAATGGCTGTCCGCTTGATTCCGATCAGGACGGCGTGCCGGATTATCTCGACAAATGCCCCGGCACCCCCGCCGGTGTAAAGGTTGATAAAGAAGGCTGTCCTCCCGTGGTTGTCGTGCCCGCCCATGTGAAAGCGGCCGCTGCCAAGAGATTCTGCAGCAAGCCGGCCGTTCTGGCGATCAATTTCGACAGCGACAAGACCGACATCAAGCCCCAGTACCATGACGAACTGAAGACCGTTGGCGACTTCCTCACTTACTTCCCCAACGCCAAAGGTGAAATTTCCGGCCATACCGACAGCACCGCCGGCATTGCACATAACCAGTCCCTTTCCGAGCGTCGCGCAGAAAGTGTTGAGAAGTACATCAGCACAACCTTCAACGTCAGCAAGGGTCGCATAACCACCAAAGGTTATGGCGAGACCAAGCCGGTCGCCAGCAACAAGACCAAGGCCGGCCGGGCGAAAAACCGTCGTATTGTGGCAAATTTCAACTGCGAGTAGAAAATTATTAAAGCAGTCCTTCTTAACGGCGCCCTTCCGGAGTATTCCGGAAGGGCGTTTAGCTGTTCATACCGCAGCCCTCAGTATATTGGAGTTCCGTCAGATGCTGAGGGCTGCTGGATCGTTTCAAGCATGTCCATAAACCATTTTTGATATCCTAAAGTTCTGTTACTAAAGGACTAATACTATGGTTTGAATCTACTCCGATTATTGGCCGGCTATTTGCTTTACAAATTAAATGATCCTGGTCATCTCACCCGAAAGCGGGTCCTTAACATTTTTGGGAAGAGGGATAAAACACAAAGAAGTTCTATGAAATTTTTATTATGAGGTTGAAAAAATAGTGATGTAAATTTAATTTTAAGATTTAACGAAACAACCGTGATTTTGACAATTAATTAAAAGGAGGGTTTATGAAAAGGTTTGGGGTGCAGAAAGCTTATCTGGTGTGTACGTTAATTATGTCTGTTTTTATCAGTATCCTGTCAGGATGCGGCGGAGGTGGAGGCGGAGAATGGAAAAAACCGGTCACCACCAGTGCCGTCACCGTGACTTCCACAGACCCTGCCGATGGAGAAACAGGTGTCTTTCTCAACACGAAAGTCAACGCAACCTTCAGTGGGGCGGTGGACCCCGCTTCGCTCACCACGGCAACCTTTACCGTAAAACAAGGGACAACGACTGTTCCCGGTACGGTGACCTTCACTCCCGTAACGGCGGTCTTCAGCCCGGCCGGCAATCTGTTGGCCAACACCACCTATATTGCCACTGTTACCACCGGGGTCAAGGACTCTGACGGTAAAGCACTGGCAAGTGACTATGTCTGGAGTTTTACCACAGGAACGGCGCTGGATTCTGCCGCACCCACGGTAACCGGCACCATCAATGCCAACAACGCCACCGGGGTGCCGATCAATACCAAGGTTGGTGCAACGTTCAGCAAGGCGATGGACTCCACAACGATCAACTCCACAACCTTTACCTTTAAGCAAGGAACTGCGACTGTACCGGGCAAGGTATCCTATTCCGGCTTGAACGCAGTATTTACGCCAGACAGCAATCTTGCACCCAATACCCTCTATACCGCCACGATCACCACCGGCGCCAAGGACCTGACTGTGCCGGGCAATGCACTGGCAAGCAACTTTGTATGGAGCTGGACCACAGGTGGGACGCTGGATATCACCCCGCCCAAAGTGATTACTGAAAATCCCGCTAATCTTGCCGCCAATGTGACGATCAACAGCGTGGTCCGCGCAACGTTCGACAAGGCGATGGACCCGTTAACCATCACCAGTCAGACCTTTACCTTGAAAGCCGGCGCAACTACGGTTAAAGGACTGGTCACCTATGACGCACTGTCCAGGATTGCGACCTTCAGGCCATCCGGCAATCTTTTAGCCAACACCAAATACACCGCTACGGTTACAACCGGGGCCAAGGACATATCCGGCAATGTATTGGCATCCGGACTTGTACCGAATCCATGGACCTTTACCACAGCAAATACTGTAGTGGTGCCCCCGGCATCTGCAGTACCGCTCGGTTCGGCCGGTACTTTCGGGATCATGGCAACCTCGGCTATTACCAATACCGGTGCCGCCACCATGATAAACGGGGATGTTTCCCTGAATCCGGGCTCTTCCAATGGCTTGCTGCCAGTACAGGTGAACGGCGCGATTCACATCAATGACACCGTGTCCGAGCAGGCCAGAGCCGATCTGCTAGCTGCTTATAACACCGCCAAGAACCTGCCGCCGGGAACAACTGTTTCCGGTGGTGCGGACCTTGGCGCGTTGAAACCGGGTGGTGTTCTTCCCCCGGGCACCTATACATCCGGCAGCACGATGCTGGTCTCGACTCCTCTTACTCTCAATGGCAGTGCAACGGATGTCTGGATCTTCCAGATCGGTTCCTCGCTGACTACAACAGCCAATGTTATTCTGGGACCGGGAGTTCTGGCCAAGAACGTGTTTTGGGTTCCTACGTTGGATGCGACTGTTGGAGTTAACAGTACCTTCTCCGGAACCATAGTTTCCGGCAGAGATGTCACCGCCAAGACCGGTGCCACGATCAACGGCAGAATACTGGCCGGAGCGACTCTGGCCGGCACGATTGCTTTGGATACCAATACTGTTAACGTGCCTGCGCCATAAGGCAAAGATGTTTGCTGTGAAAGCAGGCTAGGAAAGGGAGACAGGCTATTTAACATCCGGTCTGTCTCCTTTTTTCTCACTGCTGGAATCAAAAGGGACGCCTGCAATCAAACCAATTAACTATGCATCTTATCGATAAAAGGAGGTTTTAAATGAAAAAGATATTTTCAATGGCTCCTGTCATTAAAAAGCTGGCGCCGGTGTTGTTGGCTTCCGTTTTTCTGCTGCCCCTGTCGGCCCGCGCCGAGATAAAGGCCGGCAGTGTTGAGGTGACCCCTTTCGGTGGTTACAATTTCTTCGAGAAAAGACAGAATCTTGAAGACCAGCCGCTGGTGGGCGCACGGCTTGGCTATAACTTCACGAACAGTTTCGGGATTGAAGGCACCTGGGAATTCATGAAAAGCTATGTTGATGACAAAAACACAAGGTTTTCCAGGGAAGGGCAGTTCACACGTCCGATTAGTGACGTGTCCATTACCCAGTTCAGTCTCGATCTTGTCTATCACTTCATGCCCGAGAGTGTTTTCAACCCCTTCATCGTTGGCGGTTACGGAATCGCCCACTACAGTCCCAAGATCAACAACAAGAACATGTCGGTCGTTAATTTCGGACTGGGCGCCAAATACTGGGTGGCGGAACATGTCGCTCTGAGAGCCGACATCCGGGATAATCTGGTTCTCGACGAAACAATCCACAATGTTGAAACTACCCTGGGCGTTGTCTTTGCGTTCGGCGGCGAGTCGAAAAAAGCCGCAGCTCCGCTCGACAGCGACAACGACGGCGTGCTCGATACGCTCGATAAATGCCCCGGCACCCCCTCCGGTGTGGTCGTTGACAAGGACGGCTGTCCACTTGATACCGACAAGGACGGCGTGGCCGATTATCTGGATAAATGCCCGGACACCCCCGCCGGCGTAGCCGTTGACAAGGATGGCTGCCCGCCTGTTGTGGACAAGGTAGTGATCCTTGCATCCGAGCCGAAGGTCGAGGAGAAGATTCTGGTGGCCGTAGCCGAGCCGAAGGTCATCGTGCTGGCGTTTGAGGACGTGCATTTCGATTTCGACAAGTCGACCCTTAAACCGGAAGCGAAGACGATCCTGAAAAGGAATATCCAGCTTCTGAAAGAAAACCCCAAGGCCCATATCCGTATTGCCGGGTATACCTCTGCTTCCGGCAGTGAGGAGTACAATCAGAAGTTGAGCGTAAGAAGGGCAAAGGCTGTCCAGGAATTCCTTGTCAGCGAAGGCGTAATTACACCGGACAGGCTTTCCATCATCGGTTATGGCGAGAGAAACCCGGCTGTCCATGAAGTGGCGCCCAAAGATCTTTATTCGGACGCAGCCAAAGCAAACATTCGCGTTCTCTTTGAAATAGTCGTACAGTAGCAAAAACCGGGTTGATCGGTAAATACCGGCACCCTGGCGCACCATATTTAATACCGAAATTCAGCCCGGAAGGCGCACCGCTGATACTGCACGGTTGGTTAGTGCAGAAAAGTGGGTCGCCTCCGGGCGTAGCTTATTCAGGAATTTGAACATGCACGATAGTAACGCCGCCAACCGCAACTTCTACGATACCCTCTGGTCCGAGACTCACCTTAAACGGCCCGATTGCTTCAATACCTGGCCGCTGATTTCCTCTTTGCTGCCGCTTGCTCCGGAACGCCTGGAAATCGGCCCCGGATTGCGTCCGCGCCTGCCGATATCCGGCACCTGCTTCGTGGACATAAGCCCCCCGGTGATCGAACGGCTGACGGCTCGCGGCGGCCTGGCGGTGTCCGGAGAAATAACCGATCTGCCGTTCGGCGCCGGCAAATTCGATCTCGTCTGCGCTTTCGATGTCATCGAACATACCGAGGACGACCGGCGGGTTTTCGGCGAGGTGAGCCGCGTGCTCAAGCAGGACGGCATCTTTATCTTTTCCGTTCCCCTGCATGCCGCTTTCTGGACCGAATTCGACGCATTCGTGGGACATGTGCGCAGATACGATCCCGCCGCTTTGCTGGAACTGCTGGCGGCCAATGATCTGGTGCTGGAGAAAAGCGCCGCCTACGGCATGCAGCCGGCGAACCCCCGCCTGCTGGATTTGAGCATGTGGTGGCTCAAACATCGCCGACGGGAGGCTATGTGGTGGTACAACAGGGTCCTGCTGCCGCTGGGCATGTTTTTTCAAAAGCGCCTGAAATTCGTCGAAGGAATGATCGACGCGAGCGGAGTCGATGAGGTTGTGCTGGTCTGCCGGAAGCGGACTGCCGCCGCAGCCCCGGATCGGCGCCCGAAGCCCGCAGCTTGAGTCCTGTACGACCGTATTCTCTATTCTTTTGAACCGCCACATTTGACATATATGTTAAATGTGGCGGCAGTTTTTCGGGGTATTTTCTTTGACCCTGCAACACGCTTCCCATTTTATCCTGCACAATCAGTGTCTTGTCCCGGCAAAACCCGAAGTTCCCGTGCGGCACGATAGTTGTAATACTTGTTCCAGCACTTCAAAAGTGCCACCTTCATGCAATGCCGGGCGGTCCGCCGTCCGGTCTTTTTACCCTGAATCCATGTTCGCTTGCCATGCTATGGTCGTCGGACTTGATACTGAAAAGCCCGCAACCGATAACCGGTCGCGGGCTTCTTGCATTGCTTCGGGAGGTCTAAAGGCATATATTGTCCGCTATCGCCGGTTGTGCGCCATTGGCAACCGAGCTCATACCATCGTGGACTGGAGACAAAGCAATGACCAAGCTTATCGGCGCAACGCGCACACTTCTTACGGCAGTAATGGCCTTGTCGCTCCTGGCGGCAGGCTGCGGTTCCAAGTCTCCTACGCAGGCCGGGGCGGCTGGTGTCGTCAACATCGACCCCAAGGTACTGCTGGCCGCTATCACCAGCGGGGTTCAGCAGCCCGTTGCGCGGGCCCTGGGCGGCTGGGACTGGAGCAGTTTTCTTGGCAGTTTCGGCCCACTCCTGACCAGCATCAGCTATAACCTGGAGATGCAGAAGGTTACCTACCAGGCCGCCGGAGCGGATGGTCAGCTCCACACGATGACCGGCCTGCTGATCCTGCCGAAAGCGATCTTCGGCGCCAAACCTTCGGTTCCGATCCTGATGTACCAGCACGGCACCGAACCGTTCCGTCCCTATTCCCCCTCACAGTTTCTGGCCCACCAGGACCGGCCGGCCGACTATCCGGAGGTAATGGTGGCGGCCGCCATCGCCTCCACCGGTTATGCGGTTGCCATGGCCGATTACGAGGGGCTGGGGGACAACACCAGCACCCAGCCCTATGTGCATGGTGCCTCACTTGCAAAGCAGGTGGTCGGCATGCTCCGGGCCAGCCGCGACCTGATCGGCGGAACCGCGGGCAGCAGCAGTTCCCCCTGTTCCTGGAACAGCCAGCTCTTCCTGATCGGTTATTCCGAAGGGGGCTACGTGACCATGACGGCCACCCGTGAACTGCAGCTCAAGCATGCCGGAGAGTTCACCGTCACCGCCTCGGCGCCGCTTTCCGGTCCCCACGACCTTTCCGGCGAGATGCGCGCGGTAATTCTCTCCGACAGTACCTCCAAGTCGCCTTATTTCCTGCCCTTTCTGCTTACCGGCTACAGTTACGCCTCGGGCGGGACGCTCTTCAACCCGGCCACCAGCATGATTGCTCCTTTTAATGCCACCATTCCTCCGTTGTTCGCCGGCAACTCGCCATCGGACAAGATCAGCGAGGCCATGGGGATGGGCTTCAATCCGTTGAATCTGGTTGTGCTGAAAAATTTCCTGACTCCGCAGTTTATCGCTCAGCTCACCAACGTTGCGAGTCCCGAGGTGGCCTTCTTCAGGGAGAACGACTCCTACCGGGACCCACTGAACCTGAACTCCGTCTGGGTGCCTACCGTACCTCTGCGGATGTACCACCACCGGAGCGATGATCTGGTGCCATTTGCCAACTCCCAGGTTGCCTTCAACGCCTTCAGCAGCGCCGGGGCCAAGAATCACACACTGCGGGGCCCGGGGGTCGAGCTGGTGGAAGAAACCGTCTCTCTGGTCAACGACCCGGCTGATCCGATCAGGACGGTCCATCTCGGGGCTGCCTTCCCGGAACTGAACCATGGCTGGAAATGGCTGGACGGTTTCAAGAAATAGGTCTGTGAAAGGGCAGTAAATTCATCAGCATCATGTCGCTGAGTTGTTGACTAAAATTTCATTATAGAATAGTTAATCAGCAGATCAATAACGTCCCGATTGGCACTGGGATGAAACGAGGTTACCCCATGAAGATCGATGTCATATCCGCCACCCCGCTCAAGCATACGACCCCGGCCCTGATCATCGGCTGTTTCGAAGACGTCCGGGATGAACTTTTCTCCGCCTGCGACGCCGCACTGGAGGGCTGTCTGGGTCGTATGGCTGTCAGCCGCGAGTTCTGCGGCAAGCTCAACAGCACCCGCCTGGTCCATACTCTGGGCAAGTTGCCGGCCGAGCGTCTGCTGCTGGTGGGACTCGGCAAGCGAGCCGAGCTGGTTGAGGAACGCCTGCGCCAGGCGTCCGGCAGTGCCGTGCAGGCGCTGCGTGCCGCGAAGGTGGCCTCATTCGCCACGTCGCTGCATCTGGTCGGAAAGCCGGAAAGCGCGCTGGAGGCGGTCTGCGAGGGGGCGTTGCTGGGGAGCTACGGCTTCGAGCTGTACAAGACCAAGGAGCGGGCTGAGCTTTTCAGCTTCGAAGGGATGACCTTGCTGCTGCCCAAGGGGGGCAACCGGCAGGAAGCCGTCGCCAGGGTCGCGGCTGCGGCTGCCGTCTGCCGGGGAGTCAGCCTGGCCCGCGACCTGGTCTCCCATCCGGGCAACGTGGCCACCACCGGCTACCTGGCCGAGACGGCCCGGGAACTGGCCGTCCGCCATAAGCTGTTGTGCGAAATTCTGGAGCTGGATGAACTGGAGCTGCTGGGGATGAACGCCCTGCTGGCGGTTGGCAAGGGTTCGGTCGAGCCGCCGCGCCTGATCGTGCTGGAATACCGCGGGGCCGGCGACAGCGGGCGACCGGTGGTGATGGTCGGCAAGGGCATCACCTTTGACTCGGGCGGCATCTCCATCAAGCCGGGGGCCGGCATGGAGGAGATGAAGACCGACATGGCCGGCGCAGCGGCGGTGCTGGGGGCCCTGGAGGCGGCGGCGGTTCTGAAGCTGCCGGTCAACCTGGTGGGCATCATCCCCACCGCCGAGAACATGCCGGACGGCAAGGCCTATAAACCGGGCGATGTGCTCACCTCGCTGTCCGGTCAGACCATCGAGATCACCAATACCGACGCCGAGGGGCGCCTGGTTCTGTGCGATGCCCTGCACTACGCCCAAAAATACAAGCCGGCGGCCATGATCGACCTGGCCACCCTGACCGGGGCCTGCGTGGTGGCCCTGGGGCACGAGGCCAGCGGTCTGATGGGCAACGACCAGAAGCTGGTGAATGCCCTGAAAAAGGCCGGTGAAAGCTGCGGCGAGCGGGTCTGGGAACTGCCCCTGTGGGATGAGTACGGCGAGGTCATGAAGAGCGACATCGCCGATCTGAAGAACGCCGGCAGCCGCGACGGCGGCAGCATCACCGCCGGCTGGTTTCTGAAGCAGTTCGTCGGGAAAACACACTGGGCCCACCTCGACATCGCCGGCACCGCCTGGAGCGACAAGACTCGCCCCTGCTCCCCCAAGGGCGCCACCGGCGTCGGGGTGCGGCTGCTGATCGAATACCTGCGGGGAAGATAAGAGTAAAAACGCCCGGCTCCGGCAGCATACGTCTCCCCACTGCAGCATTTCTCCCTCATGATGGCTTCATCGGCACACCGATGAAGCTATTTTCTTGTCAAATCCCCGCCTGACGGTAAACTAGTTACATCAGACATATTTTTGCGAGGCGCACCGCCATGCCCCAAACCTTCTGGAAACCGTTGCTGATCATCCTGCTGTTCACGTTTCTATTCAACGCGTCCTACGTCTTATTTGTGCAGCAGGGCGCCCAGGTGGCGGAGATCAGCTACAGTCGCTTCCGCAGCGAGTTGACGGCCGACAACATCAAAAAAGTAAGGTTCAGGGGGCCGATCATCACTGGCGAGTTCCGGGGGAAGATCAAGCTCGGCGGACAGGGCCAGGAGACAGTTGCTGTTCGAGAGGCCGGCGCCTTCAGTACCATCATGCCGGCCATTGCCGATCAGACCCTGATGCCGGAACTGACTGCGCACAATGTGGAGGTGTCGGCGACCTCCACCGAGTCGTCCTTCCTGGTCAATGCCCTGCTCCTGATGGCCCCCTGGCTGATCCTGATCGGTTTCTTGTGGATGGGGATGCGGACCATGCGCAGCCAGGGACCGGGCGGGATGCTGGGCGGTTTATCCCGCTCCGGGGCCCGCACCTACACGACCCAGGAGAAGGTCGCCGTGACCTTCGAGGACGTGGCCGGCATGGAAAACAGCAAGCAGGAGCTGAAGGAGATCGTTGACTACCTGCGCAATCCCAAACAGTTCGAACGGATCGGTGGCAAGGTTCCCAAGGGCGTGCTGCTGGTCGGCCCGCCCGGGACCGGCAAGACCCTCTTGGCCCGGGCCGTGGCGGGCGAGGCCGGGGTAACCTTCCTGAGCATTTCCGCCTCCCAGTTCATCGAGATGTTCGTCGGGATCGGTGCCAGCCGGGTGCGGGATCTGTTCACCAGCGCCAAGAAGGCCGCCCCCAGCATCATCTTTATTGACGAACTGGATGCGGTGGGGCGCAGTCGGGGTGCCGGCTTCGGAGGCGGCCACGACGAACGGGAACAGACCCTGAACCAGCTTTTGTCGGAGATGGACGGCTTCGACCAGCACCAGCAGGTGATCGTGCTGGCCGCCACCAACCGCCCGGACGTGCTTGACCCGGCCCTGCTGCGCCCCGGCCGCTTCGACCGGCACGTGGTGATCGAACGCCCCGACTGGCGCGACCGCGAGAAGATCCTGCAGGTACATGTCCGCAAGATCGTCCTGGCCGAGGGGGTCGATCTGGGTGTCGTTGCCCGCGGCACGCCGGGCATGACCGGCGCCGACCTGGAAAACCTGGTCAATGAGGCCGCCATCCTGGCCTCGCGCGAGGATGCCGCGGCGGTAACGATGGAGTTTCTGGAAAAGGCCAAGGACAAGATCCTGATGGGGGGTGAACGGAAGATGTTCATCACGCCCGGGGAGAAGCGCATCACCGCTTACCACGAGGCTGGTCATACCCTGGTGGCCAGGCTGCTGCCCGGCACCGATCCGATTCACAAGGTGACCATCATCCCCCGCGGCATGGCCTTGGGGGTAACCCAGCAGCTTCCCGAAGACGATCGCTACCACTACCCCCAGAGCTATCTGGAAAAACGGCTGGCGGTGGCCATGGGGGGCCGGGTGGCCGAACGGCTGGTGTTCAACGAGGTCTCCACCGGCGCCCAGAGCGATCTGAAGCTTGTCACCGACCTGGCGGAGAAGATGGTCTGCCAGTGGGGGATGAGCGAGAAGGTGGGGGCCATGACCTTCAGCCGGGGTGAGGAGCACCCCTTCCTGGGGATGAAGCTGGCCGAGGAGAAGACCTTTTCCGAGGCCATGGCCTGGCGCATCGACCAGGAGATCGCCGCCATAATCCGAAAGGCGGAACAGCAGGCCGAGGAGCTTCTGAGCGCCAACCGCGACAAGCTGGATCTACTGGCCGAGGCGCTGCAGGCGGAAGAAACCCTGGACGGGGCGCGGGTGGACGAGATCATCGGGAAGGAAAGTAGCCCTTAATTGAAATGTTTTGCGTTTACCAGTTAATAGTTGTATGGTTTTACATATAAACACTACACGACCAGCCAGGGGTGACACATATGGCAATATCAAACGACACTATAGACCACGCAACCTTGCAGCATTTAGTGGAGGCCGGGGCCGTGAAAGGCGCTGACGTGGTAGGCCAGCCGGGAGGCTGGGGTATCGTCATCAAATACGGCATGACCCAACGTGCATTGGCGGCCCGTCGCGGAGCTATAAGAGTCTTTAGCCGGTTTGAAACCCTCGTCAGTTATCTCAAAGGCATCGGCATATCCCAATT
>JACMKN010000291.1 GCA_014380135.1 Deltaproteobacteria bacterium | reverse complement strand
GCGGTAAAAGAGGGGGTCTTCAGGGACGAAATCGTTCCGGTTGTCAAAAACGTGCGTGGCAAAGAGACGATTGTCTCCGACGATGAAGAACCCTTCAAGGTGGATTTTGAGCGGGTAACCAAGCTCAAGCCGGCCTTCGGAAAAGACGGTACGATCACGGCCGCCAATGCCTCCACAATCAACGATGGCGCCGCGATGTTGCTGCTGGCAAGTGCCGATGCCGTCAAGCTCCACAACCTGACCCCCAAGGCCCGCATTGTGGCTTCGGCCACCAGCAGCCTGCATCCCGATTATTTCCCGGAAGCACCGGTGTCGGCGATCCAGAAGGTTTGTGCCAAGGCCGGCCTGAGGATTGACGAAATCGATCTGTTCGAGATCAACGAGGCTTTTGCAACGGTGGCGCTGCTGCCGATCAAACAGCTGGGGATCTCGCCGGACAAGGTCAACGTCAACGGTGGAGCCTGCGCCATCGGTCATCCGATCGGCGCCAGCGGCGCCCGCCTGGCAATAACGGTCATACGTGAACTGCACAAACGCAAACTGCGCTACGGCCTGGCGACGCTCTGTATAGGAGGCGGCGAGGCGGTCGCAGTCATTTTCGAAAGAGTGTGAAACGCCGCTTTTCCGCAATCTCTGCGTAAGTCTTCAGGGTCACTTGTGCGGCGTAGCGCTGCTACGCCTCCGCGCGACCCTTCGACAGCCTTGATCTTGCGAAAAATCGACGTTTCAGAAAAATGTTAAATTCAGTCGGAGGGGGGTTATATGATCAAATCAGTCGCAGTTCTCGGCGCGGGACAGATGGGCAACGGCATCGCCCATGTCTTTGCACAATACGGCTATCAGGTGTTTCTTTACGACATTGCCGGGGAGCAGTTGGAAAAAGCGCTTGCCACCATCCGGCAGAACCTGGAGCGGCAGGCCAAGAAGGGCGTGATTGCCGAATCGCTGGTCGGCGAGACCGTCGGACGGATCATCACCACCCAAAACATGACTGACCTGGCGCAGGTGGACCTGGCCGTGGAGGCGGTCAGCGAGCATGAGCCGCTGAAACTGGATATTTTTCGCAAGCTGGATGAGATTGTCCAGCCCGGCGCGATTCTGGCCTCCAACACCTCCTCAATCCCGATCACCAAAATAGCCTCGGTCACCAGGCGGCCCGAGCAGGTCATCGGCATGCACTTCATGAATCCGGTGCCGATCATGAAACTGGTTGAAGTTATCCGGGGCCATGCCACCAGCGAAGAAACCTTTGCCGCTACCTCCGAACTTGTGGCGAAACTGGAGAAGGAGATGGCAGTTTCCCAGGATTATCCCGGCTTCATCGTCAACCGCGTGCTGATCCCGATGATCAATGAGGCCGTTTTCGCCCTTTACGAAGGGATTGCCAGCGCGGAGGATATCGACAAGGGCATGAAGCTCGGCACCAACCAGCCCATGGGGCCGCTAACGCTGGCCGACTTTATCGGTCTCGACACGGTACTGGCGATAGCCAACGTCCTCTATGACGGCTTCAAGGATCCCAAGTACCGCCCCTGCCCGCTGCTGGTCAAGATGGTCAACGCCGGTTATCTGGGACGCAAATCCGGGCGCGGTTTTTATAGTTATTAACATCTGGTATTGTAGGGGCGAATCTTGTATTCGCCCAGCTGGTGGGCGATCACAAGAATCGCCCCTACAGGAGAAAATCATATGGAATTCACCAATCTGCTGATTGAAACATCCGCTGGCGTTGCCACGCTGACCATTAACAGTCCCCGGACACTGAATGCCCTGAACAGTCAGATACTTGGCGAACTGGAATGTGCCTTGTGCGGCCTG
>JACMKN010000043.1 GCA_014380135.1 Deltaproteobacteria bacterium | reverse complement strand
TCCAGTCGGGCGATAAAACCCTTGCCTTCACTGCTGATCGAACGCAGTTCGTCCAGCTCGGCATTGTAACCGGCGGCGATGATGCCCCCCTCGCGCAGCGAAAAGGGGGGAGTCTCGACAATCCCCAGCGCGATCAGTTCACGCAGATCATCCAACGGATCGATGGAGCCCGACAGTGAGCGCAACAGGCCGCATTGCAGCGATGAAAGCCGCTCCAGCAGGGCCGGCAGATGAATCAGCGAGTCGTGCAGCGAACGCAGGTCGCGGCCGGAGGCGCTGGCCATGCCGATGCGCCCGTTCAGCCGCTCCAGGTCGGCAATGTTTTTCAGCTGTGCGACCAGCTCCTCGCGAATGTCGGGCGACTCCAGCAGCTCTTCAACCGCATCCAGCCGCTGCCTGATCGGTTCGACCCCCACCAGGGGATAGCTGAGCCACTGTTTCAGACGTCTGGCGCCCATGGCGGTGCCGGTGCGATCCAGACAGCCCAGCAGCGAGCCGCTCCGTTTCCCCTCGGCCATGCTGGCGGTGATCTCCAGGTTGCGACGGGTGGCCGGATCGAGAGCCAGATGCTCGCTGCGCTTGTATACCCGGATATCGCGGATATGCGGCAGCGCGGCCTTGCGGTTCTCGCGCAGATAATACAGCGCGGCGGCGGCGGCCAGCAGCGCCTCAACCGAGGCCGCCTGAAAATGGCCGCACAATTGGGCCGTGGCATAATCCCGGTCATATACCCAGGCCGGTGCGCGGGAGATGATCCGCTCCGCCAGAAAAGCGCGCAGTTCGGCCGGCAGGCTTTCCATGTCGAAATCGTCCGGCAGCAGGATCTCACGGGGGTTGATGCCGACCGCTTCGGCCAGCGCCGCACTAACTCCGGGCAACTCGGTCACCCGGAACTCGCCGGTGGAGGCATCCAGACTGGCACAACCCCAAAGGTCGCCGGCCCCCTGGCAGAGCGCCAGCAGATAGTTGTTTTCTGCCGGAGTAAGGCTTTCGGTCTCGATCAACAGGCCGGGAGTAACAACCCGGACGACCTCGCGCCGCACGAGCCCCTTGGTCTGTTTGGGATCTTCCACCTGTTCACAGATCGCCACCTTGTGGCCGGCTTCGATCAGTTTGGCCACATAGGGAGCAGCCGAGTGGAAAGGGATGCCGCAAAACGGGATTTCATCGCCGCTGCCCTTGTTGCGGGATGTCAGGGCGATATCCAGGATGCGGGATGCCAGCAGCGCATCCTCCAGAAACATCTCGTAAAAATCCCCCATGCGGAAGAACAGGATCGCATCGGGATAGCCCGACTTTATTTCCAGGAACTGCCGCATCATCGGGGTCTGTTCTGCCATTGTGGTAAAACCTTTCGTATGTTAGATTACGATGGTTGTTGTAGCACACGGTATCCGCCTTTTCAAGGCACCTGGCCGTAAATCGGCCCGGTAGTTTCGGAGTTCGACACTTGTTTTCACTGCAATCCGTGCTAAGATGCTCAATCGAAATCGCCCATTTTGACTAAATCTGCCGGTCATTAAAACCAACCATCTGAGGTATGTAACGTTGCGACGAACCTGGCTTGCCAAACAGCGGAAACAGCCCTAATGCGTTCATTGTCATTGCGAATAAAATTCATTATCGGAACAGTGCTGCTGATATTGCTTGTCGGGGGAGCTCTCGGCCTGTTGGTCAATCACGAACTTCACAACCGTTTTGAAGAAGAAATCCACAAACGCGGCCTGTCTACAGCCCGCTATATAGCCGAAGCCGCCGAAATCCCGCTGATCACGGAAAACAAAGTCAGCCTGCAATTGCTTGTAAACGACTATCGCAAAATCGATCAGGACATTGGCTACATATTTATAGTAGATCCCCATGACGAGCTTCTGGTTCACACCTTTGGATCAAATATTCCTACGCAGCTGGTCAGAAAGGCTATTGAAAAAACGCCGTTGGCCGAGCATTTCGTCCTGATTGACACCAGTGAAGATCCTACCTACGACATTTCGGTAACGATCCAGAAAGGAGCTCTCGGAACGGTCCATATCGGCGTGTACGAATCTGTTGTCCGGAATAACGTGCAGGGCGTATTGATGAGGATGTTTCCATTCGTACTTTTCATTCTGGCCCTGGGCGTCATGGCCGCCATCGCCTTTGCAGCGGCAATCACACGTCCGGTAGCGCTTCTGACCAAAAGTGTACAACGCTTCAGCGCCGGAGAGCTGAACGAACCCATTATCATAGCGGCCCGGGACGAGATCGGCCAGTTGGCCACCGCCTTTAATGCCATGACCGAGAAACTCCGCAGCACGACCGTATCCCGCGAATACATGGAAAAACTGATCGACAGCATGAACGATGTGCTGATCGTCATCTCGCCCGAAGGCGTAGTGCAGAGTGTCAATCGCGCCTATTCCGAGCTGTTCGGATATCAGCCGAGTGCCGTTATCGGACGCAGGGTGGAAGAATTCAATGAAGAGGGCGCACCCTTGTGCATATATTCCGCCTTCACCAGCACACTGGAGTGCGGGCCGGTACACGGAATCGAGTGTTCCTGCCACACGGCGAGCGGTGAAAGCATACCGATGCTGTTTTCGATGGCGGTTATGAAGGATGAGTCCGACAGACCGCAGGCGGTAATCTGTGCTGCCCAGAACATCAAAAGCCTCAAAAAGGTACAGGATGAGTTGCGACAGAAACAGACTGAAATGGAAGAGATCAATCGCAACCTGGAACAGATCGTGGCATCACGAACGGCGGAATTGGCCATAGGCAACGAAGGCTTGCGGGCCGAAGTCGCCGAGCGCCAGAAAACAACCGAGGAGTTGCGGGCAGCGCGCGATGCAGCCGAATCGGCCAACCGCGCCAAGTCCGAGTTCCTGGCAAACATGAGTCATGAGATGCGCACCCCGCTCAATTCTATCATCGGCGGAACCGATTATCTCGACAGCGACGCGTTTACTCCCGATCAACAGCGTTGCCTGACGATGATCCGCCAGGCCGGTGACAGCCTGCTGGAACTGATCAACGATCTGATCGATCTGTCACGCATCGAAGCCGGTCAACTCGTGATAGTCAAGCGCCCGTTCAACCTGCCGGACACTTTGGAGCGCGTCATTTTGATGCTGGGGCGGGATGCGGAGCGAAAGCACATCCAGCTGACGCTGAAAACGGCTCCTGAAGTGCCACATTTTCTGGGTGGAGATCAAATGCGGCTTCAACAGGTACTGGTCAATCTGATCTCCAACGCCATCAAGTTTACCGATCCGGACGGTATCGTTTCAGTAGCGGTTTCAAGCTCTGACGGACAGGGCGAATTGACACCGGTCACCTTTGTGGTCAGAGATAACGGCATCGGCATCGATCCGCTCAAATTCAACATGATTTTTGAGAGTTTTGCCCAGGCGGACGCTTCCATTACACGACGTTACGGCGGAAGCGGTCTCGGTCTGGCCATCAGCCGCAAACTGGTTGAAGCGATGGGTGGCACCCTGCAGGTGGAAAGCCTGCCCGGAGCAGGCAGCTCCTTCACCTTCAGGATTGGCTTCACGCAGCATGAAAAGCCCGCTGAACGCCTACTGAAACCGCCTGAGACCGAATCGGCCGATATGACCCCACAAGATCAGACGCTTCAGACCGGGGCTACAAAACGGGTCCTTCTGGTGGATGACGCTTCCGAGAACAGGGAACTGATACGACTGTTGCTTCTCAAACTGCCGTTGACGCTTGATGAAGCGGTAAATGGGCAGGAAGCCTTCACTCTGTTCGAAATGAACAGTTATGATCTGATTTTTATGGATATCCAGATGCCGGTCATGGATGGCTATACGGCTACGCGGATGATCCGCAGACTTGAAGAACAGACCGGCCGCAAGAGAACTGCGATTGTCGCGCTGACCGCACACGCCTACGAGGCAGATATCCTGGCCTGCCTTGAAGCAGGTTGTGACGACCACATTGCAAAACCATTCAAGAAGAAAACACTGATGCAGTGCTTGTCAACTCATATTCGAGGAGTTTCGTATGAATAACATTGAGCAGGCGGATGACTTCACGGTGGAGGTGGACAGCATTTTAGAGTCGATCGTACCGGAGTTTCTCGGCAACCGTAAAAAAGATTGCGAGCTGATCCGGCAACTGCTGGACAAGGATGATTTTCATGAGATCCGCACACTCGGACATCGCATGAAAGGTGCTGGCGGCAGTTACGGCTTTGATCTTATTTCCGAGATAGGCGAGATCGTGGAAAACGCAGCCCTGAAGGCAGACCATGAAACGATCCGGGCGGAGATACAGCGCCTGGCAGACTATCTGGAACGGGTTTCGGTGGTGTATGTGTAAACCATAACGTCTACTTCACTCCGTACAACTGTCGGTAAGTCGCAGCCGATGCGTAGACCTTTTTGACGTAATCGCGGGTTTCCTGGTAGGGAATACTCTCGATAAACTCATCCTTCTTCAATCCCTTCAGATTCTTTCTCCAGCGCTCCAGAGCCCCGCCGCCGGCATTATAAGCCGCCGCAACGTAAATCACATCTCCGTCATATCCTTTCATCAGATCGTGCAGATGTCTTGTACCCAATCTGATGTTCAACTCGGGAGATGTCAGACGCTGCGGATCGAAAGTTCCCTTCTCCCGGGCGGTCTGCCTGGCCGTGGCCGGCATCATCTGCATCAATCCGATTGCGCCGGCAGGTGATTTTATGGCCGGTCGAAAGCCGCTCTCAGCACGAATAAGGGCGTATACCAACCCCTCTGAAAGGCCATTGTCGGCCGCATGCCTGGCAACCAGTTCGGAATAGGCCAATGGATATCCAGCCGTCCAAAGCGGCAGAGTCCCCTTTTCCCAAGCAATCGGGCAATTCTGCATGAAAAGCGAGATGGCGGAGCTGTAATCGGCCATTTCCAGATAGATCCTCGAAAGGCCGGGAAAAAGGCCCTTCCTGTTACCCGTTTTTTTGCGGGCAGCCGACATCTCGTTACGGGCTTCTTCCAACATCCCCAGCGAAGCCAGCAGGCGCGGCTTTTCAAATCCGCCCGGCAGCGGCAGTTCCGCTAGCGCGTTACGCCCCCCCAGCGCCTCGCGGGTATCCTTGATCCCCTTCTGTTCGCGGTGCCAGGAAGCATAAAAACCGGCCGAATATTCATCCTGAAGCATAAGATACCATGGGGCTGCGGCCTCTTTACTGCCGGAGTTTTCCAGAGAGCGTCCCAGCCAGTACAGCGCCTTTTCCCGCAGGACCTCATCCTTCAGCAGACCTTTGAAGGATTCAGCCGCCGCGGAATAATTTCCGGCCAAGTAATAACACCAGCCGGCTTCCCACAACGACCTGGAAACAATCCTTGAATCCGGATAAAGCCTGGCCGCCTGTTCAAAGAGCTTGGCCGCTTCGAGATACTGCCCGAGGTTGCGCCTGAGTCCGGCCACTTCCATCAGTGCATTGTCGGCAAACTCCTGTTTTTTTCCTTCAGATGCCAATTCGGTGTAAAGCGCCAGGGCACGATCGTTCTGATTCTGACGTTCCAGAGTTTTGGCCAGCCAAAAACGCGCCTCCGAGCGGACCCCGGCCAGCGGGTTGGTGGACGCTCTGGCCAGCTGTTTTTCGGCCTGTTTGTACTGCCGCAGTTTATACTGGGCCAAACCGGTTCGCAGTTCTATGCGACCGACCACTGCGGAAGTCTGTCCTTTGATCGCGATCGACTCAAGCGTTTTGAGCTCTGCCGTGATTTCGTTCCGGGAATGCAGGGAAGAAGCCCGCTTAAAAAGCTCGTCCACAGTATAGGGAGGGCTCTTGATTCCCTTTTTATCCAGTTCATTGATTCTTTCCTGGGATTTCAGAGCCTGGGAAGTAGCCGGATTGTTGATCCAGAGATTCCGGTAGTTCTGCAGTGCGCCGGCACTGTCACCCAGATTTTCCCTGCAACGGGCGGCCTGAAAAATCGCGTCCACCGCATCGGATCCGGAGGGATATTTCTCGACAAAGGCCTGGAAGGCCTTGAGTGCGCCGGCCGGATCACCGCTCTCCATCAGGGCATCCGCGTGAAGTTTTTCCGAGCGGCGCAACAGCAGCGAAGCGGGATACGTTTTGGCCAGCAAAACCGCTTTGGCTGCCGCTTCAGGATATTTTTTCAGTTCCAGCAACGCCTCGGCCTGGTACAGGGCGGCATAATCCGACAGAAGCGGAAATTTCTGCTCGGCCTCAAGCAGCGGAGAAAGAGCCTCTTCCGGCTTGCCGGCACGCAGGGCGGATACACCCCGCATAAAAGAGCGCTGGGGTGACTCGGCCGATTTTCCTGCCAGCGTATAGGCAGCGTCATAATCTTTGTCGCGGAACTGCCCGGCGGCACTGGATAGCAGGTCATCGGCGCCGGAGGAAAGGATGGTCAGCGAGAAAATTGAAATTGCAGCCAGGGAAATCAGGATTGGTCTGAAGCGATACGACATAGATAATACCTTTCGTGAAAAAGGCCGCGAGCTGAGAACCCATGGCCGAATTAGCTAAAAACGGATAAATGTTTGCTCCACAACCAAAAGTCTAGGGGGTCAGCTTTTTGATGATGGCATCCGCCAGCTCCTGCGCCAGTTTATTGCCCATGCGGGCCTTGGCGGCCGCCACCGTCGAGCGGTCATGATCAACGTAACTCTCGATCGGCACGAACACCTCGAAGGTGGGCGTGTTCTTGCCCGGCTCAAACAGGTAGATCCGGGATTTTACTTTCATATCGGTGGAGCAGCAGCCGGAACTTTCCACATAGCCCCAGATATCACCCGACACGTAATTCTGCTTGATCAACCAGGCCGGTTCGACCTCTTTCAACTCCTCTTTCAGGATAACGAAGCGTCCGACCCGGGTCTGTTTGCGACGGGCATTCAGAATATCCACAAACTGGTTGAAAATCGGCTCGCCAAAATCGGTGGGCACCAGGGTGGCATCAAAAGGGACAATGTAAAGGGCCTCTCTTTCCAGCTTCGCATCCAGCACCCCATAGTCTCTGGTCTTGGGTGAGGCCGCGCAACCAGCCACCAGCAGGAGCGCCAACGAAGCCAGCAAAACGAGCCGCACGGATTTCACAGCTTTCTCCGTACCAGCTCGTCATGGTAGAACTTCTGATACAGTACATCATAGTCACGACTGCCGGGGGCCTTGTTGCGCAGCTTTGCACGCACCGCCTCTTCGATCTCGTCCACGGAACCAAAGAAGGCCTCCAGCGATCGCTTGACCCGTCCCAGCGCCCGGCTGTCGTCAGTCAGGTCGGCCAGATCGTTTCGCCAGAGATCCTTGATGATCTGATGGGCAATGGTTGAAATACGGTCTTCCGATAACGACATGCTCAACTCCTTATTCCTGTTTTAAATCAAAGATGAAATCAAGGCGGCGAGGATTGAGGCGACGAAGGTGTACAATCAGTACATTGAGGAGCCGAAGACGAGACAACGAAGATAGCGCTTTGATTTTGAATAGGAATCACAGGACTATTTTCCGTTCCTTGGCCAGCTTATCCTTGATCATCTTCAGCATCCGCCGCCGATCGATCTCGGCAGCACCGCTCCCCATCCCGGCGATGGTTTCATCCAGCAGTTTTTCCGCATCGCGCTCCAGTTTCTGATCCGCGGCAAAGTTCTGCGAAATGGCGCTGGCGATCCCCGCCACCACATCTTTCTGCTCACCACGGGGAGTGATCAGACCATCCGCGTACAGATCACTGTAAACCTTTTCGGCCAATCGCCGTATCTGTTCTTCTTTCAGTCGCATAACGCCTCCAAATGAAAAAGGCCTGCCGTCCGGCAGGCCCCTGGATTGGGTAGGTTGTACTATTTGAGCGTTTTCAGATATTCCAGCAAGGCATTCATCTCTGCCTTGGGCAGGGACTTGAAGGATGGCATCGAACTGTTCGGATTACTCTTTTTTGGATTTTCCAGTTTTACTTTGATATCCCTCTCTTTCAACCTGGCAGATACCTTGGACAGTTCGGGACCGATCTTGCCCCCCTTGCCATTTATGACATGGCACATGGCGCATTTCTGGGTGAAGATCTGCTCGCCCTTGCCTTCGGCC
>JACMKN010000290.1 GCA_014380135.1 Deltaproteobacteria bacterium | reverse complement strand
TCCTTGACCATGCATCCTTCCGGAAAGATGATCCAGTTGGCCTCACCGGTCAGCAGGCTCTTGACGATGACCCGGTCGCGATGCGGTGCGCTGGTGGAGAACGCTCCGCCCGCTTCCAGAAGCTGCCCGAAAGCGCCGCTGAACATGTCGGGGTGTGCCAGTGACCAGACCGGCCGATGGGTCAGGTAATAGATATGGTACGGAAGCAGGAAGGTTTCGATGCGGGTGAAATGATTGACGACAAAGATCAGTGAGCCGTCAGGGATGTTTTCGCGGCCATGGATGTTGACGTTGACCTTGGAGAGGGCTTTCATCAGGGCTATGACGTGCCCGGTTGCAAGATAGGCGTGGCGATTCACCAGAAGCTCCTTTTGGTTTGGTAGTCCGGCAGATAGCCGCGGGCCAGATCCAGGAAGTAGTTTACCTGCCGCTGTTGCCAGACATCGTCGCGGCCCAGTTCGGCGGCCATCAGGCGGGCCACCCGCGGAGCCATTTCCATACTGGCGGCCGAATCCAGCAGGAGTGCCCGGGTACGGCGGGCCAGTACATCTCCTACGCTGCGAGCATATTCATGGCGCACCGACCAGAGCACCTGACAAACCCGGTAGGGGAGTCGCGGGTGGAGCAGTTCGTTGCCGTCCGGTTCCCGCCCGGCCAGTTCGGCCAGTTGACCGATATCGGAACCATACACGCCCCACGGTCCGTTTACAATGGTCTCCTGCCAGCCGTGAATATGCAACTGTCCGGTGATGGACGGTCGTGCTGCCAGACCGGCCACCGACTGGGCCTGATCAACCGCATCCTGCGCCATCCTGCGATAGGTGGTCCATTTGCCGCCGGTGACGGTTACCAGACCGGAATTGCTGACCAGGATGGCATGGTCACGCGGCAGCGAGGCCGTTTCCCCATGTCCGCCGCTCTTCAACAGCGGCCTCAGGCCGGCAAAGACACTCAGGATGTCGCTGCGTTGGGGATGGCGGGTCAGATAGCGGCCGGCATGCAGCAACAAAAATTCGATCTCTTCCGCCAGCGGGCGCGGCTCCGCAGAAATGCTCGTCACCGGCGTGTCGGTGGTGCCGAGCAACACCCGGCCGTACCATGGCACCGCGAACAGCACCCGGCCGTCGTCGGTATGCGGGACCATCATAGCGCTCTCACCCCCCAGAAATGAGCGCTCCAGCACCAGGTGGATCCCCTGGCTGGGGGTGATGATGCCGTCGGCCGCCGGGTCGTCAAGCCGCCGGATCGCGTCGCTGTAGACGCCGGTGGCGTTGATCACCACCCGGGCCCGCAGGCGGTACTCCCGGCCGTTTTCACTGTCCCGCGCGGTCACACCGGCGGTCAGCCCCCCGCTTTTTTCGAGAGCGGTGACTTCCAGGTAGTTTAGCGGCAGGCCGCCCAGATCTTGCAGGGTGCGGGCCAGACTCACGGCTAGTCGGGCGTCGTCGAACTGCCCGTCGTGGTAGATGATGCCGCCGCGCAGACCGGACGGCTCGATCGCGGGAATCAGCTTCAGCGTCTCTGCCCGGCTCAGGTGTCGCGAAGGACCCAGGCCGAGCCGCCCGGCCAGAAGGTCGTACAGCTTGAGGCCGGTCCCGTAAAACGGCCCTTCCCACCAGTCATGGAGCGGGACTACGAAGGAGAGGTTGTGCACCAGGTGCGGCGCGTTTCGCATCAGCAGTCCCCGCTCGTGGAGCGACTCCCGCACCAGGTCAAGGTTACCCTGCCGCAGGTAGCGCAGCCCCCCGTGGATCAGCTTGGTGCTCCGGCTGGAGGTTCCCGAAGCGAAATCCAGCCGTTCCAGCAGCAGGGTCCGGTATCCGCGAGCGGCGGCATCCACGGCTGTACCCAGACCGGTTGCCCCGCCGCCGATGACGATCATGTCCCACAGCCGCTGCGGATCATCAAGTTGCTGAAGCAGTTCGTGACGCATGATCGACTTTACCCTCCGCTTGCTTCCGTCCTCTGCCGTATTATAATCCATCATAAGCCATTGTAACCGCAATTGGAAAACCGGAATTACAGCGTCGGCTCAGGCAGGGCGGCCAGGCTGCCGGGCGGCGTGGATGTTTGGCGGGCGCCGATTTTGCTGATGAACAGCGACTCCTTCGGGTATAATTGGAATAATTCGAGTTGCAGCATCAATCTGTTAACAGAAAGGATAATCAGCCATGAGTAAAATGATCGGCATATTGACTTCCGGTGGCGACAGCCCGGGACTGAATGCGGCCATCCGGGGGATCGGCAAGGCCCTTCTGGGACGTTACGGCATGAAGGTGATCGGGTTCCGGGACGGCTTTCGCGGCATGATGGAAAACCGGACACAACTGTTGGATTCGGATGCCCTCTCAGGCATTCTCACGCTGGGCGGCACCATCCTGGGCACGAGTCGCGACAAGCCCTATGCCATGCCGGTGGCCGGCAAACTGAGGGACATGACCGAGGTGATTGTCGATAATTACCGCAAGCACCACCTGGAAGCGCTGGTCTGCCTGGGGGGCGGCGGTACGCAAAAAAACGCCTACCACCTGATGAAACAGGGCCTGAATGTGATAACACTGCCCAAGACGATCGACAATGACGTGGCCATGACCGATGTGTCCTTTGGCTACGATACCGCTCTCGGGATCGCCACGGAGGCGATCGACCGGCTGCACAGCACGGCCCACAGCCATCATCGCATTCTGGTTCTGGAGCTGATGGGAAACAAGGCCGGCTGGCTGGCCCTGGGGGCCGGCATTGCCGGCGGGGCCGACGTGATTTTGATACCGGAAATACCGTACGATGTAAAGAAAGTGGCTTCGGCCATTCTGCGGCGCAGTCACAGTGGACAGGGCTTCAGTATTGTTGCCGTGGCCGAAGGGGCCATGTCCCGGCAGGTTGCCGCCAAACTGGATGAGTCGGGTAAGGACAAGGACAAGAAGAAGAAAGAACAAAAACAGCAGGCCCAGGAGGTGGCGGCCGGCAACAAACCCGGCAACAGCCTGCATCTGGCTCACCAGCTGGAAGAACTCACCGGCCTGGAATCACGCCTCACGATTCTTGGTTACCTGCAGCGCGGGGGCACACCTTCGGCGGGAGATCGGCTGCTGGCCACACGCCTGGGCACAGCCTGCGCCGATCTGATCAATAATGGCGTTTTCGGCGTCATGGTGGCGGCCCGTGGGGATGGCACCGAACCGGTACCGCTCAAGGACATCGTCGGTAAACGCAGGACGGTGCCGCTCGATCATTACTGGATCGAAAGCGCGCGTAGCGTGCATACCTGTTTTGGTGATTGACCCGGTTTTGGAGGAATTACCGTGACCCGATAATTTTGCCGGTCGATTGCCGGGCAATTACAAAAATAGCTGTTATACTCGCATGAAGAGTTGCATCAGGCCATGAAATGATGTTGGGCAGGAACCGCAAATCAACACATACCAAAGGAGGGTTCAGCATGAAAGGAAATGAAAAAGTTATCGAGACTCTCAACGCCCGGCTGGCCGAGGAGCTGACCGCCATCAACCAGTATTTCGTCCATTCCGAGATGTGCGAGAACTGGGGCTATGAACGGCTGCATGCCATGATCCGCAAGCGCTCCATCGATGAGATGAAGCATGCCGAGAAGCTGATCGCTCGCATCCTCTTTCTGGATGGCAAACCGATCGTCAGTCATCTGCTCAAGATGAATATCGGCAAGGAAGTTTCGGAATTTCACGCCAACGATCACAGCGCCGAGGTGGACGCCATCCGGGGCTACAACGAGAGTATCCGTCTGGCCGTGGAGCTGGGTGACAATGGTTCCCGCGAGCTGCTGGAGTCGATCCTGAAGGATGAGGAAGAGCATATCGATCTGATCGAGGCGCAGCTGGACCAGATCAAACAGATGGGCGTCCAGAACTACCTGGTCGAACAGATCGACTGAGAAAATTCCTTTTACCGGAAACGGCAAACCGGCCATCAGGTTTTCGACTTGAACGGTCCGGACTGGAGCTGCACAAATGGAAGAGGGGCCGGATATCCGGTAATGTCCCCAATTGGTTGACATATAGTTCCGGTTCGCGTTATGATTGCCATGATTGAAATCACTTTTTCATCGGAGGCAATCAATGAGCGAGTTTGAGCAATGTTTCTGTCCCAACGAACAGTGCAAGGATTACAGTCTGCGTGGCCAAGGTAACATTGCTGTGCGCGGCAAGTATGGTAAGGACAAAAGCCGCGACCTGCTTTACTGCCGCACCTGTGGCAAGCGATTTGCCTCTACCCAAGCCAGCGCCCTGTTTGGCCTTCATCTACCGCCCGAGGCGATCCGACAGATCATCCACCACGCGGCTGAGGGAGTTGGCGTACGGGCCACCGCGCGTCTGCTGGAAATGGATAAAGATACGGTCAATCGGGTGATCTTGCGGGCCGGCGAACATTGTGCCCACGTGCTCTCCGGCTTACTGACTTCATTGAACCTTACCGAGGTGCAACTCGACGAGCTGTGGTCCTTTGTAAAAAAAAGGAAAGTTCTGGCAGCACCGAAGACGTTGAGCACCAGTACGGGCAGACGTGGATCTGGACAGCTATCGATGCCCCCACGCGCCTGTTGATAACATTCTACATTGGCGGGCGCTGCCTGGACGATGCCCGGCGGATGCTGAAGGACTTGACCTCTCGCTGTCAATGCAAGCCCTTGTTTGTCTCGGACGAACTTCCCCACTATGGCACGGTATTGGGTGAACTGTTTCACGAACTGATCCCGCCAGTGCCAACAGGTAAGCCGGGACGTCCTCGGAATCCTGAGAGAGTCATTGATTCGGATCTGGATTACGCCACGGTTCATAAGACACGCCAAGGTGCTCGGGTGGTCAAGGTCGAGCGCAAGGTTGTGCACGGATGTGAGCAACAAGTTCTCGCACGACTGGAGGATTCACCCAGCCAGACGATCAACACAGCATATATCGAACGTACCAATCTGGACTGGCGACTGTGGGACGCCCATCTGGCGCGCAAAGCACCAACGGTTGCCCGTTCAATAGACTGGCTGAAAGCCAAATTCGCCATCTGCGTGGCCTGCTACAATTTGATACGCCCCCACGAAACGCTCAGTCGCGGCGAAGATCGAATTTTTCGACCAAAGACCCCGGCTATGGCCGCAAGCGTGACGGATCATCGGTGGACGTTTTCTGAACTGCTGGCTTACCCAGCACTATGTCAATGATATGGGGACACCACCCATTATTCGGAAGTGAGGGAATACCCGCTAAACCGAGAACGATCAGGCTCAAACAAATCAGGGCTGTTTATGAAACATTGACCATCAAAGAGGAGGTAAGTCAGTACCTGAAACCATTCACCAGGTACACTACTCCGAATCAGGTTTTCGAGACATTTAACTTCCTGCGGCACGAAACGAAGGAATATTTCTTTGCCATTCATTTGGACGGCAAAAACCGTATCTGTTGCGTTGACGAAGTTTCAGTCGGTTCCCTGAATCAGAGCATAGTCCATCCAAGAGAGGTCTATAAAACGGCACTGTTAAG
>JACMKN010000042.1 GCA_014380135.1 Deltaproteobacteria bacterium | reverse complement strand
TTGTAATAAGTGCACTGAGTGGAGCAGACAAGGTTTTTAAGGCACTGGAACTGGGAGCGCTTGATTTCGTGGTAAAACCATGCGGCACCGCTTCGGTTGATCTGCTGTCAATCAAGGATGACCTCAGGCAAAAAGTGCTGCAGATTGTTGCACTTAAGCCGAGAGGGATTTCAGCGCTCCCGCCGGCAAAAACAACGGTTGCAACATTCACAGGCAGTTCACCGGCTTTTGGCCGTATAGCCGGCGAAATCAAGCACTCGATCGACATTGTTGCCATCGGTGCGTCTACCGGGGGCCCTCCGGCCCTTCAACAGATCTTTTCTTCATTTGAACACAAGTACCCTTTTGCAGTAGTTGTATCGCAGCATATGCCATCCGGTTTTACCAAGGCCTTTGCCGACCGTCTTGACAGAAGTTCCCCGTTTGATATCAAGGAAGCAGAGGATGGTGACCCGGTTCTTCCCGGCAGTATCCTGATCGCTCCGGGCGGCAAAAACATGGTTTTTGAAATGTATGGCTGCCAGATTGTTGCCCGGATCATGGAACCAACTAAAACGGACCGATATGTACCATCAATTGACGTCATGTTCGAGTCATGTGCCGGTATCTATCGAAAACGGGCAGCAGCGGTAATACTGACCGGCATGGGTAATGATGGCAGCCAGGGTATCCGTCACATCAAGGCTCAGGGCGGCTATGTGATTGCCGAGTCAGAAGAAAGTTCAGTAGTTTATGGTATGCCTCGTGAGGCTGCAGCGACCGGTCTTGTGGACCGGATAGTCCCGCTGCATTGTGTCTCGAATGAGATCATTTCGCTTGGCGGTTTTGCCTGATCTTATTGAACCGTTTCAGAACTTAAAAGGCGCGTGGTATGAAGCTGTTAAAAATCCTTGTCATGTTCGCTGTTCTGTTGGCAGCTCCGCTTGTTCTGCAGGCAGATTTCAAGCAGACGCTGTATTTCAATTCTCCCAAGGCCGGGAAAATACCGTTTGAGCATGAAAATCACCTCCGCCATCTGAGCAACAACTGTTCTGCATGTCATAACGCTATTTATCATATTGTCCGCAAGAATAACGTTCCTGTCACAATGGCCGAGATGAACAAGGGCAAATCATGCGGAACCTGTCACAACAAGGATAATCCACGCGCACCGCAACTTGACAACTGCTCCGGTTGTCATCCGGTTGATGCGGTCTCCATATCCATCCCCAATTTCGGTTCTCTTGTGTTCAGTCACAAGAAGCATCTCGCCATGTACAGCTGCACTGACTGTCATGACAGTTTATTCAAGGCTGACCGGTCAAATCCGCATTATTCGATGCAGCAGATGGAACAGGGGAAATCCTGTGGCGGCTGTCACGAGGGGAAAACCGCTTTTTCCGTCAAGGGTGATTGTATTAAATGTCATCAGGTAGGCGAAATTGCGATGGCCGGCGAGTCTGTCTTCAGCCACAAGGCGCATCTGGACATGTCGTTTGCCTGTTCTGAATGTCACAATAAATTATTCATTCCTGGTCCGAACCGCATCAGTTACGCGATGCTGGATATGGAAAAAGGAAAGTCATGCGGTGCCTGTCATGACGGGAAAACGGCCTTCTCCGTTAAAAGTGAATGTCAGAAATGCCACAAAAATGTAAAAGAGATTCCCTTTAAGGCCTTTAACGCCCGTTTCAGCCATCTCGCACATCTCAAGGTTTTCAAGTGTGACGACTGCCACGGTGTGATTTTTGTTGGTGGAACTGCAAATACCCGCTTCACAATGCCGGATATGGAGAAGGGGCTCTCCTGCGGGGCCTGCCACGACAACAAGACCGCCTTTGGCGTTGCCGGAAACTGTGATAAATGTCATCTCGGGATACCGGCAGATGTGTCATTTTCCATCAAAAATGCCGGAAAGGTTTCCTTCAGTCACTCCAGGCACCGTTCCACATTTGCCTGCAATGATTGTCATAACGCGATAGTATCGTCAGGGGTGGCCTCCGTACGTTTTACCATGGCGGATATGGGGAAAGGGAAATCGTGCGGAGCGTGCCATGACGGTAAAACTGCCTTCGGTGTCAAGGAGTGCAGCAAGTGCCATCCGGTTAAAAAAATACTTTTTTCAGATGATGCCCGTTTCAATCATGACAAACATCTGGCCGTGTACAGTTGCAGTGATTGTCATAACCAGCCCTATAGCGCCGGGCCGGACAATAAGCGGGTGACAATGTCCGAGATGGAAAAAGGTGCCTCGTGTGGAGGTTGCCACGATGGATCAACCGTGTTCAGCGTTAAGGGTGACTGTGATAAATGCCATAGATCGACGGTAAACGTGACTTTTAATGTCAAGGAAACCGGCAATACAATCTTCAGCCATTCAGTTCACTCAGCACTGTTCAAATGTTCCGATTGCCATAACGGGATTTTTGTCGCCGGCAAACGGAGCAAGCGCAGCTCCATGGCTGACATGGAGAAGGGGAGTTCCTGCGGCACATGTCATGACGGTAAAAGCGCCTTTGGCGTCAAGTCGGATTGCCAGAAGTGCCACACTGTCAAACAGATTCACTTTCGTCCCGGCAGCGCGGTCTTCAGTCATATACCCCATATTGCCGCCTACGGCTGTAAGGATTGTCATCCGACCCTGTATGTGCCGGGACCTGGCAACAAACGCTTCAGCATGGCCCAGATGGAACAGGGAAAATCCTGCGGAAGCTGTCACGACGACAAGACGGCTTTCGGTGTAAAAGCCAACTGTCAAAAATGTCATCCGGCAACGCCCCGAACTGTCCGTTACGAACTTTCGGCCAATACCGGCAACGTGGATTTCAGCCATAAGCCCCACGCTGAAAAAGGCTATAACTGCAACGATTGTCATTATGCGGTCGTACCATCCGGTAATCCGGACAAACGCTGGGTCATGAAAGAAATGGACCAGGGGAAATTCTGCGGCACCTGCCACGGTTTCAGCATGGCATTCAGTGTAAAGGATCCGGCCGCCTGTGAACGCTGTCATCAGAAAGAATCCGACTGGCGTCCACAGCAAATGCAATAGCAAATATCATATAATCTGCAGGGAAAGGAACTTACCGTGGAACAAAAGTACACACCCAATGATATAGAAAAAAAATGGCAGACGACCTGGGAAAAGGGGAAAACCTTCAAGGCGACTGAAGACAAGGAAAAACAGAAATATTATCTGCTGGAGATGTTTCCTTATCCGTCCGGCCGTATTCATATGGGCCATGTCAGGAACTATTCCATCGGCGATGTTATCGGGCGCTTCAAACGCATGCGGGGCTTCAATGTTCTGCATCCGATGGGCTGGGACGCCTTCGGCATGCCGGCCGAAAATGCGGCTATCCAGAACAAGAGTCACCCGGCCACCTGGACACATGAAAATATTGCCTACATGCGCAAGCAGCTAAAAAAAATGGGCTTGTCCTACGATTGGGAGCGCGAACTGGCGACCTGTGATGTGGGGTATTATCGCTGGGAACAGAAGATATTCCTGGAAATGTTTGCCAAAGGCCTGGCCTATAAAAAAACCTCTTTTGTCAACTGGTGCCCGAAATGCGAAACGGTATTGGCCAACGAGCAGGTTGAGGATGGTGGCTGCTGGCGCTGCAGCAGTGAAGTGAATCTTAAAGAGCTGGATCAATGGTTTTTCCGGATAACCGATTATGCCGAGGAGCTGCTCGAGAACACCTTCAAGCTTCCGGGCTGGCCGGAGCGGGTTCTGGTCATGCAGCGCAACTGGATCGGAAAGAGTTTCGGCTGTGAAATTGATTTTCCGATCGAGAACAGCTCCGGAACGATCCGGGTTTTTACTACCCGCCAGGACACGGTATTTGGCGCAACTTTCATGTCACTGGCTCCTGAACATCCGCTGGCCATGGAACTTGCAACACCGGATTGTGAATCAGCCGTAACGGCCTTCATCGAGAAGATCAAAAAGACGGAGCGTATCAAACGTACTGCCGATGATTTTGAGAAAGAGGGGGTGTTCACCGGCTCCTACTGTATCAATCCACTGACGAAGGCGCGTATGCCGGTATTTCTGGCCAATTTTGTCCTTATGGACTATGGCACCGGAGCCGTGATGGCAGTGCCGACCCACGATCAGAGAGATTTAGAGTTTGCCAAAAAATACGACCTGCCGCTGAAGGTTGTTATCCAGCCGGCCGATGCCGTGCTTGATCCGGCATTGATGGAGCAGGCCTTTACCGATGCGGGCGTAATGGTCAACTCGGGACAGTTCGATGGCATGCAGAGCGATTCGGCCAAGGAAGCCATTGCCGATTATCTGCAGGCGCAAGGACATGGCGAAAAGACGGTCAATTTCCGCCTTAGGGACTGGGGCATTTCCCGTCAGCGCTACTGGGGCAACCCGATTCCGGTCATCTACTGCGACAGTTGCGGAGTTGTTCCGGTTCCGGAAAAGGATCTGCCGGTCGTGCTGCCGAAGGATGTCGCTTTTACCGGTGAGGGGGGCAGTCCCCTGGCCCGGATGGACTCTTTTGTAAACTGCTCCTGCCCGCTGTGCGGAAAAGCCGCCCGGCGCGAAACGGATACGATGGATACGTTCGTTCAGTCATCCTGGTATTTTTTAAGGTACTGCTGCCCGGATTTCCAGGACGGAATACTCGATCGTGACAAAGTCGATCACTGGATGTCCGTCGATCAGTACATCGGAGGCATCGAGCACGCCGTTCTGCATCTGCTTTATGCGCGTTTCTTCACCAAGGTTTTGCGCGATCTGGGTCACACCTCGGCCGATGAACCGTTTCTCAATCTGCTGACCCAGGGGATGGTGATCAAGGACGGCGCAAAAATGAGCAAGTCCAAAGGGAACGTTGTTGATCCGGATGCCCTGATCACCAGATACGGCGCCGACACGGCCCGCCTGTTTTCGCTTTTTGCGGCTCCCCCCGAAAAGGATCTGGACTGGAACGAACAGGGGGTGGATGGGGCCTTCCGTTTTCTCAACCGCATCTGGAAGCTGGTTCACGAACATCTGGACGCAATCAAAGCAGCCGGCTCCGTGGATGTTGCCTCGTTGAATTCGGAGGAGAGAAACCTGCGTCGCGCCGTTCACAAAACCATCCGCAAGGTGACCGAAGACGTTGAAGAGCGATTCCATTTCAATACCGCCATCGCTTCCGTAATGGAGCTGCTCAACACGCTTCAATCTTCCGAACAGGTTTCCAGGCAGTCGGCAGCGGTCATGAAAGAGGCTCTTGAAAGCGTGGTGCTGCTCATGGCGCCGTTCGTACCGCATATTACCGAGGAGTTGTGGCAACGCATGGGTAATAAGGTTCCTTTATCCGGCAGCGCCTGGCCTGAATATGACCGGGATGCGGTTGTTGATGAAGAGGTCCTGGTAGTTGTTCAGGTCAATGGTAAACTGCGCTCGAAAGTGACTGTCGCAGCCGGCACCGGTGAGGAAGAGCTTAAGGCGCTGGCCCTGGCCGATGAGAAGGTGCTGCTGTTTACCGAAGGCAAAGCCGTTCGCAAAGTTATTTGTGTGCCGGGCAAACTTATCAATATCGTGGTGGGGTAGGGGCATGTCGCACAGGACTCGTTGCCGTCTGCTGCTACTGCTGCTCCTGAGCCTGATTCTGGCGGGGTGCGGATACCACCTGACAAATGACTCAACGCAGCGTCTTGCTGGCGGGCAAACGCTTTGGGTGCCGTTTATAGGCAATGAAAGTGTCAGTCCTACGGCTCAGACTGTTATTCGGCGAGCACTCTATGACGAGTGCCATGCGCTGAGAGGTCTGGTGGCTGCCGACAGCGAAACAACTGCCGATCTTTACATGAAAGGCAAGCTTGTATCCTATTCCAGCAGTGTCGTATCCTACAGCGCCCTGGACCAGGCCCGTGAATATCGTCTTACGCTGAATGTAGCGCTGGAACTGCACCGAAAAGGAGCAGCAGTGCCGCTCTGGAAAGGGATGCTGCAGGCCTCACAAAACTATCCCGTAAATGCGAATCTGGCTTTGCAGCGTAATGCTGAAGAGCGGGCCCTTGATGCTGCCGCCCGCATCATAGCTCAGAAATTTATTCAATCAACCGAGCAATCCTACTGATCATGACACCTCTTGAATTCGAGACATCCATTCTTAAGGGGAATATCCCCCGCGTCTGTTATCTGTATGGCGAAGAACCGTTTCTGGTAGAGCGAGGCGTGCGCATGCTGCTGGAACGCGCCATTGACCATTCGCTCAAGGACTTCAATCTCAATGTTTTTTTTGGGAACGAATCAAAAGGTGTGGATATTTCCGATGCGGCCCAGACTCTGCCGATGTTTGCGGAACGGAGGGCCGTGCTGGTCAAGCGTGCCGAACTGCTCAAGGCCGATGCACTGGAAGTTCTGCTGCCCTATATCAAAAATCCGGCCGCCGGCACCTGCCTGTTACTGACCGGCAGCAAGATCGATCAGCGCAAAAAGTTTTTTCTGGAGCTGAAGAAGCACGGAGAGCTGGTCGAGTACAAGCGTCTGTATGATAACAAGCTGACCGGATTCATTCAAAGTGAAGCAAGTGCCCAGGGAAAACCGATTGAATCCGCTGCAGCCGAATTATTGGCACTGCTGATCGGCAACAACTTGCAGGAGCTTTCGTCCCAGATTGAAAAACTGACGGTTTATGCCGGTTCTCGACCGCGCATATTGGTTGACGATGTGCGCACGATGGCCAGCAGCAGCAAGGCTTTTACAGCGTTCGAACTTGCCAAATATTTGGGGTTGCGCGATCTGGCCAATTCGATAAAGAGTCTCGATGCACTTTTTCTGAATGGTGAGGAGGCGCCGATGCTGATTGGTGCCCTGACACGCCATTTTCGCCAGTTATGGCGTGTCAGGGAACTTCTGGATCTTAAAAAGCCCCAGGCCGATATCGGCAAGGAGCTAAACATCCACTCGTTTTTTTTGGGTGATATTATTCAGCAGGCCCGCAACTTTTCGCGCAGTGAGCTGAAAAGTATTTTCGACGAGTTTTATCGCTGTGATATTGAATCAAAATCGGGAGGGCAGCCATATACTCTGTTGCATGGCCTGGCCATGGGGATTTGTACCAGGGGATTTTAGGAGCGACTTGAGTCCGGAATCGGAAGCACACAAAAAGGGGACTGCACCAGCGGCAGCCCCCTTTTTTAATGTTGATAAAATATTTATTTAGCCGAGTGTGTTAACCAGCTTGGTCAGGCGCGATACGTTTCTGGAAGCATTGGAGCTGTGGATGACCCCTTTGGAAGCAGTTGCATCAATAACCGGAATAGCAGCCTTGAGCGCAGTTACAGCGGCATCCTTGTCTTTCGCTTCAACGGCTTCACGTACACGCTTGATATATGTTTTCAGAGTCGAGGATACATGACGGTTACGCGCATTCCTCTTTATATTCTGCTTGATTCTCTTGATTGCCGACTTATGATGAGCCAAACTACACCTCCAAATATTTTTTTGCTTGAGTATTAAAATCGAGCTAGTTTCTTAGCACTTATCCGGATCTGGTGTCAAGATAATTGTATTTCAATAAAAAGCGTTGACAGTCGCTACGTTGTTTGATAGATACAGGTTTCACTTTGTGGGGCTGTAGCTCAGCTGGGAGAGCGCCTGACTGGCAGTCAGGAGGTCGACAGTTCGATCCTGTTCAGCTCCACCAAATAAATTCAGGAAGTAGCCTAATCGGCTGCTTCCTTTTTTTGTATCTAAAGCTGATACCGGACCTTTATCCCTGTTCGATCCGGGTCATTTTATGCACGGCTATCTCTTCGACCAGGCTGTCTGTTGCCTTGACGAAACTTTTGAAATGATCCGTGTTCATGTGGTTTTCAAGGCAAACAAGGCTCTCCCATGTTTCATGGAAGATGAACACTGCCGGATTTTCGTTGTCCTGGTGCAGATGGTACTCAATACAGCCGACCTCTTTTCTTGTCGGCTCTATGAGTTTCAGAAGTTCGCTCCTGACGCTTACCACAGAGTCCTTCTTGGCTACGATCTTTGCTACTACTGATAAATTTGTCATGGTCATCCTTTCGTTTAATTGTGCTTTTTATCAAATCCAGCGATTATATTTCATCTTGTCGTGCTGGAGCTTGTCTGCTGGTACGGGTTGTTTCTCCTCGGTTGGATGACCGATACCCAGTATGCACTCGACCCTGATGTGTTCCGGCAATCCCAGTAGTTCCTGCACACAGGTTTCTGCGGTTTTATCTAAATCATGCTGACGGCTGCGTATTTGTGCCCAACAACTGCCAAGTCCCTCTGACACGGCTGTGAGCTGGATGATAATTGCCGCGATCGTACAGTCTTCAATCCAGACGTCTGATTTGTTGCTATCGGCACAGACGACTATCGCAAGAGGTGCGTTTTTCAGGAATTCAGATCCATGTTGTTTCGATCTGGAGAGTTTATCGAGTATTTCAGGGTCATCAACCAGAACAAATTCCCACGGATTAATACCTCGCGATGATGGTGCCCTAAGCGCCGCCTCAATCAGTGTTTGAATGGTTTCAGTCGCTATTTTCTCAGCAGTGAATTTCCGTATGCTGCGGCGTTTGCGTAATAGTTCTAACATGGTATCTCCCTGTGGAATATTTTTTTGTACTCCTGGTCAGACGCTGGATGACCTCCGTCTGTTCAGGGTATTGCTTCAGCAGTTCTTCTCCACTTCCCATCTCAAAATCGGTGCTGGTGACGGTGTCTCGCCCTGCCGGTGAATGTCCTTGTCCAGAATTCGCTTACCCATAGCACGCCAATAATCTATAATTCAACTACAGATAGGCCGCAATGTCGGCAGCGGGTAATTCCTCATACCCCATCCGGATCACATTTTACAGGAGGTTAATTATGAAAAATATACTGATTATCTTGGCAGTTCTGCTTTTCTCAGTCAATGTGGAAGCTTCTGTAAAAACAAAGATTGTCGAGTACAAGCAGGGTGATGCGACCCTTGAGGGGTACTTGGCGTGGGATGACGCCAAAAATGCCAAACGTCCCGGTGTCCTGGTCGTGCATGAGTGGACCGGCATAAATGACCATATCAGGCAACGGACTGAAATGCTTGCCAAACTTGGCTACGTTGCCTTTGCTGCGGATATATACGGCAAAGGAATCCGCCCGACAGCCCAGGCCGAAGCGGCCAAAACAGCCGGCATCTACAAGGATGACCGGCCTCTGCTGCGGGCCAGGGCCAGAGCCGGACTGGAAGTGCTGAAAAAGCAGAAACTTGTTGACCCGCAACGCATTGCCGCCATCGGATACTGTTTCGGCGGCACCACCGTTCTGGAGCTGGCTCGGGATGCCGCGGACCTGAAGGGTGTTGTCAGTTTCCACGGTGGATTGTCAACACCCACCCCCCAGGATGCCAAAAACATCAAAGCCAAGCTGCTGGTGCTGCACGGCGCTGACGACCCTTTTGTAAATGCCGGGGAGGTGGCCGCGTTTCAGGATGAAATGAGGAAGGGCGGGGTTGACTGGCAGTTTATCAGCTACAGCAATGCCGTTCACAGCTTCACCAACAAAGCGGCCGGTACGGACAACAGCAAAGGTGCCGCCTATAATGAAAAAGCGGATAGGCGCTCGTGGCAAGCCATGCGGACGTTTTTTGCGGAAATTTTCAAATAGCCATGCCTAAGCTACTGTTGCTCTCATTGATACTTCTTGGCCTGACCGGCTGCAGCTCAAAAGACTGGCGTACGGCAAGCCGCGAAGCGGCCGGAATTGCCCCGAATCCCTCAACCAACAGAGAAGCCGTGCTTCAGATATACGGGGCTCCTGCCTGGGGCTGGCGCGGCTGGTTTGCCATTCATACCTGGATTGCGGCAAAACCGACCAACGCAGCCTCCTATACGGTCTATGAAGTCATCGGCTGGCGGCAGCGGCGAGGCCTTTCGGTCGTGCGGATCGAGAAAGATCTGCCCGACCGCTATTGGTTTGGGGAACGCCCGCGACTGCTCAAGGAGTTCCGGGGGGAGGGGGTGGATAGACTGATCGGGGCGGTTGACCATGCCGCAAAAAACTATCCCTGGCCCGACATCTATAAGGTTTTTCCCGGCCCAAACAGCAACACCTTCACCGCCTGGATAGCCGTACAGGTTCCCGAACTGGCCCTGGATCTTCCCTTTTCAGCCATTGGAAGTGGATATGCGGGTAAACATGGGACTGGTGAGAGATGAAATATTCAGGTGTACTGCTTCAGCTGTCCGCGCTCTGACAGGTAATCGGGCCGATAGCGGCAGACCATCCGCCAGAAGTCGGGGCCGTGGTGTCGCACCTTGATATGGCAGAGTTCGTGGATGATGACATAGTCAAGGCAGACTGGCGGCGCCTTGACCAGGTTGAGGTTGAGCGTGATGCGCCGGGTCTGGTAGGAATAGCTGCCCCAGCGCGTTTTCATGGGGCGGATGGTGATGGTCGGCAACGGAAGCCCTTCTTCCTCCATCATGCGGTGGCATGCGATTGACCGTTCCTTCACAATTGTCAGCGCCTGTTTCCGGTACCAGCTGTCGATAATCCTGCGAACCGTCTCTTCCGACGGCATCTCCGCTGCGGTCAGTACCAGCAATACGTCCCGCAACTGCAGAGAACAGTGGCTGCCGACTTCAAACTCCAGACGAAACGCCTGCCCCTGAAACATGAAAAGTGCCCCGCTGCCGTAGTCCTGCTGCGGCTGAGTTGGTCTTGCATCCAGCTTCTTCCAAACCTTCAACACCCATTCCGCCCGGTGCGTGACAAATGCCCTGATATCTTTGAGCGGTGTCCGCAACGGCACCCGTACCGCCAGCGACTTGTCGGGGCGAATCGTAATGCCGAGCGTCCTGCGCCGTGAATGGCACCAACTGTAGGCTATGGCTACACCTGCCCACTCGACAGAGTCATGTTTGATCTCATCACCCCTGGATGCCAAGGGCACCCCGCTCGATCCAGTCCACCACGCGGCCGATGGCGTAAAACAGGGCCATGGGCACCAGCCAGGCGACAACGCAGAGCAACACTCCAACCGTTCGTTTCACCGGCAGATCGGAGAGCGCTTCCCGATAGTTTCTCTCGATCCTGTCGAAACCTGCATTTCCTTCTGGTCCGATGCGGTGCCGGGACCGGATTCCTGCAATCCAGGCGGCATAGCCCTGTGATCGGGCAATCTCAACGATTTTCTGAGGTGACTCTCCGACAAAAGACAAGCCGTCGTAACGGCGAACCTCCTCGGTGACGGAAAATATCATCTGCCGTTCGATCTGCTCCCGGTTCGGCATGATCAGGTGATAACTACCTGCCAGCATCAGCAGGTAAATTATTCCCGTAACAAGCCAGAGGCGCTGCCAGGGCTTGAACTGGCGCCTGGGTGATTTCGGCAAATTCCAGGTACCGGATGAGGATTTTTCAAGGGGTATTTCGATGTCAGACTCGCTCTTTGGGATCATAGGGGCATTATCGTATCAGCAGCACCATCTGTGCAAGTCCAATTATTTTTATCGGATACCGGCATGTAACCTGAAATCCTGCTTGGCATGCCGTGTATTCCATGTAGAATTACAACCATGAACATCCCTTTCTGGATTGCCGCAGCGATACTCGTTCTCATTATCATATCCGCCCTCGACCTTGTCAGGGGCAACCGCTCCGTGCGCGCTTTGCGTGAAGTCTCGCCCTATCCCGCACCCGGTCTGCCCCGGGTTTCCATCATCGTTGCTGCCCGCAACGAGCAACGCAATATC